>JABSOQ010000020.1:0-27228 GCA_013216195.1 Bdellovibrionales bacterium | reverse complement strand
AGTTGGCAACCAGGCCAGAGTTTACGACTCTCTTGATCTGATCATGACCTTTAGATCTGACGTTGCAAACAGTGAAGGGCGTGCATTGCTTGAGACCGCTGACGGAGTCAGAGTGCCCCTTTCGAGCCCAACATTTGTTATGACTTCTGGTGCCGCACACAGGGTAGAGGTGAAGTGGAGAGAGTTGTGTTCGGTCATATCAGAGGGCTCAACGTGCGAGGGTCTTTCGACGACTGGTCAAATCAAATTGTTGCTCGAACTCGACGGTGACGTTGTAGATTCGCAGTCTTTCACTGTTGTGGTTGCCGACCCAGATCCTGCTAAGACGGGTCAGCTAGATACTCTAGATCTTTGCCCCGATTCAGATGGCACGGCAGCCTCTGGTGGTGTTTGTAACTTTCAGGTGCATGGAGGGCATCACTTTGTACGCTTCTCAATGTTTGGTGTAAACGGTGGTTTCCCGAATGCTAACCTTGTGCCGGTTGACCGTGTTCGCGTCTTTATGTCTGAGATGAGTTTCACAGAGTTGGTCGATCCGAATTCAGGTTTAATGCCACAAGACCTCAAAGTCAGAACTGAAGCCGATGGCAATATCACTATCGACAACCTTGTTCATGGTCTTCGACCACGCACAGAGTATTTCTTCAGGTTGGGTGTTGTTGACAAAGCCGGTAACCTCTCTCGTGTAACAAGTGACCAAGCCATTATAGATCAGTGCGGAGCCTTGGGGTTTCCAACTGTTGAATGCCCTTTTGCAGCAATGACTTATGCTCACTAATCCGTTTCTGGCTTTGTTTCTGAGCTGAACGGTTCTCAATACAAATTAGAAAAAGAGACTGCTTTGGCGGTCTTTTTTTTTTGACCGTTTTATAACACTGCTATTGGTAAGCCTCCGTCTACGATTCTAAAAAATTAAGAATAGAACCGTAAGGAAGGCTCCGCTAACAAAAAGGTGAGTCAAGGTGAAGCCCAAAATGTCTTTCGCCCCTAAGCCAGCTATCGACAAAAGCGGCAGGGCCCAGAAAGGTTGTGCTAGGTTTGTCCAGGCGTCACCCCACGCTACAGCCATCACTGTGCTCGACATGTCAGTGCCAAGAGTTGCAGCTGCTTGTGTTACAACGGGTGCTTGAACAGCCCATTGACCCCCACCAGAGGGAACAAAGAAATTCACTAGTCCTGCAGAGTAAAACACGAACACATTCAAAGTGTCTTTCGAGGCTAACTCGACAAAAAGCTCAGAGACGGAGGTGGCCAGGCCAGTGTCTTTCATGATCCCCATGATTCCAGCGTAGAGGGGATACTGAATCAACAAAGGGCCCACTTTGCCAGCTGCTTCGTTCACGCTCTTTAAGAAGCTACGACTGTGCAGGTGAAGAGCCATGCCTAAAAACAAAAAGATAAAATTCATGCTGTTAAGGTCGAGCCTGAATCGCCCTTGTTTCACAAGAAGCAAAAGATAAACGCCAGCTGTTAAAACAAGCAGCAGAGGGATCCACCAATGATTGTCTAAGAAGGCTTCATCTTTGGGGCGCTCTCTGGTTTGCGCAGGTTCAGGTTTAAGGCTCGACTCTTCTTCAGCAACAGACCGATAAAGAAGCCAGTTTGTAAGAGGTAACAAAATCATAAGACCAAGCACTGCTACCAGGTTCAAGCTTGAAAATAAGGTCTGCTCCACAGGAATAACAGAGCCAATCCATTGCTGAGAGAAGTTGCCCTCAGTTGCTACAACCAATGGTATCGAGCCCGACAAGCCACCATGCCATAGCAAAAAGCCCGAGTAACTGCTGGCCACAAGGAGGCGGTAGTTAACCTTTGGTACTCGTTTTGCCATCTCAACGGCTATAAATGCTCCCACCACCAAACCGAGGCCCCAATTCAGCCAAGCCGCGATAGCCGACAGAAGGGTAGTAATCACAATCGCCATGAGGGGTGTTTTCACAAAACTGCACACCCACTGTAAGAAGGCCCCGACAGGCGGTGAGCTTGCGACAATGTAGCCTCCCACTAGAATCATAGCCATCTGTAGGGTGAAAACGAGTAACTTCCAGAGCCCGGTGCCCCAGGCATCAATAACCTGTGGTGGGCTGCTAGGTGTTGCCAAGATTGCGATCAAGCCCACTAAGAACGTCATAAGCACTGCAATGATAAAGGGGTCAGGGGTGTATCGCTGCAAAACTCGGTCTAGAGCTGAAAGAATTTGAGTCATTGGTTGCCCTCCTGGCCGAAATCTACGATAAACAGCCCACAAAACCAACATTTTGCTAAATAGAACCCCGCCAAAGCGGTCAAAGAGAGGCCTTATGGAGTCGTTACAAGAGCAATCACTTTTTTCTTCTTCTTACGACTGGATACAGTTGATGGGTATGAAGTACCTACCAAGTTTAGCCCTAGCAATCGTTACGATCATTGTGGGTTTGTTTGTGATTCGTCTTATTGCAGCTGGCCTGCAGAAAGCTTGTGATCGTAAAGACTTTGACCCGAGCCTGACTACATTTCTGAAGAGCCTAGCCACTATTGGCTTACGAGTGATGTTGTTCATCTCTGCTGCAGGCATGGTTGGCATAGAAACAACCTCATTTGTGGCTGCCATCGGTGCCTTGGGCTTGGCATTTGGTTTGGCTCTTCAGGGTAGTCTGTCTAATTTTGCTGGTGCCGTGCTTTTACTTGTATTTAAGCCGATTCGTGTTGGTGACTACATCGAATCAGCAGGTAAAGAGGGAACTGTCACTGACATCGGTATTTTTATGACAAGAATGTTAACTGTTGATAACAAGGTGATTTACTTGCCAAATGGTCCATTGGCGAATTCGAATATTACCAACTACTCGCAAGAGCCGATCCGTAGGCTCGACTTGGTTTTTGGCGTTGGTTATGGAGATGACCTAGAGAAGGCAAAAAACCTGCTTGAGTCGATCATCGCCAAAGATTCACGTTTCTTGAAAGAGCCAGAGGCAACAGTTGGGGTTTTAACCCTCAATAGCAGCTCAGTTGATTTTGCGTTTCGGCCCTGGTTGAAAAAAGAAGACTACTGGCCGGCCTACTTCGACACATTGAAGTTGGTGAAGCAAGAATTCGACAAAGCAGGTATTACGATCCCGTACCCACAAACTGAGTTGCACATTGCACCCGGTTCAGCGAATACACTTAGCAACTAGCAACTAGCAACTAGCAACTAGCAACTAGCAACTGTTAACTGTTAACTGGTAATACGCAGCGTGTGTATCGTCATTTGCACTGCCAGCAAGACCCTCGTTTGTTTGGCAACAATAAGAAGGCTGGCTTGATAGCGCCTCTGAAATCGCTAATTCACTGGTGTGTTGGTTTACTGCGAAGCTGGCATGCGGCTAGATGCTTTGGCTGGGCCTAGGCTAGCGTTGCCAAAGTTGGCTCTGAACGCTTGTAGGTCGTCTTTGCTTGTTGGTGCTGTTGAACGAAAAGACCAGATTTTCATAGAATTCAGAACCGTAGCTGCGTCACTCTTATTTGTGAAGAGCCCCTCAATGTCGGCAATTGCATCTTGAAAAAGTCTTGTTCCGTTGTACTCAACGTCAGTGATTCTGACGCCACCTTTTGAAACGTCTACGAGGTATTTAAAGTTTGCCTGCCTTGCCAACTTTCTGTTGCTGCACATAACCTGAGGTGACAACTGTGTTTCGACCATCACGAAAGTCTTAGAGCAATCGTAAGTTCTTTGATCGAGATCGGTTTCGCAGGCAAAGCTTCGGTAGTCTGTTATCACCATTGCTGCAGGTCTTTGAACCACAGTCTGTTTAACAGCAGCCAGAGCGGGTTCTCTAAATACTTGAAACATTTCTCTTGCTCTGACCAGCTCTTGTACCGAGCTAAGGTAGCGCACTCTCATCCAATGGGTGAATACGTACTCCCACTCGGTTTTGCGAAGTGAATCAAGCCTCTGATTTCGAGTGACTTCATTCAGCTTTTTGGTCCAATCGGCCATTGCAAAGTAGTTGATGAAAATCGACATTTGAATTCGCAAGTCAGAGCTGTCGCTAAAAATTTGATTGGGTTGGTTTTTGTTGTGAGCTCGAAACTGATTGTGCAAAACATCGGTAGCCTTTTTGACCAAGCTTGCAGGGTCTCTGCCAAAATCGCGCGCCACAGTGGCACGGTCACGCTTGCTCACAGCTTTGCAAAGGTCATTAGCATATGAGCTAGATGACAACAGGGCAGAGAAGAAAACTACAATGGCGAAAAGGTTCGCTTGGCTCATAAAGGTACATCGACATTTCAACCAGAAATCTTCAGCTATGTAGACGGAATTGATGTGTTTTTTAGACTTTTAGATTGCTGGGTTTTCAGGCTCAGAAAGCTGCCCTCTAAGTCCCATGAATGACTGGCGTTTTCCGCCGAAACCGGCGCGTTTAACTAGTTGAAAGCCCTGGTTTTTAAAAGCACGTTTTAAAGCCCCCGTGGCTGCGTAGGTGGAAATAATGCAGTCGTCGGCGGCCCATTTCTGAAGAAACCGTTCAAGAGCCTGCTCTGTCCAAAAGTCAGGGTTGGTTTTGTTGCTGAAGGGGTCATAAAAAAGAACATGAAATGGCTCAGGGCAATTGGTTTCAATTGAGAATTTGTCGGCCAATGCAAACTTACCCTGTTCGAGCCATAAGCCAAGTTGAGATTTGATTTCACTAGCATTCTCACCTGTGTGCTCGGCATAGAGTTTTAAAACATCGTCATAAGTTGAGCCTAGGGCAGTTAGCTCTTCGTCTACTAGCCAAGTCAAAAAACTCTGTTTTAAGTACGAATCGATTTCGAATGACTGTAACAATTCGATCTGAGAATCAGTGGCTCTAGCGGCTGTGGTCTGTTCAAAACTATCGCTCGGTTCTGACCGGGCATTTTGGGATTGGGCCTTTAGTAGAAATGAAGAGACTAAGATTTCGTTGTAGGCGATTCCGAGCCCAACAGACAGCACTCTCAGTTTTTTTAGGCCAGCTTGGATTGCCCGCCTCATCGCCTCGCCATAGATATAGTCAGTCTCAGCAAAAGCGCCATGAAAATTATGCATATTTTCGACTACACCATCGACAGTAAATTCGAGTGTTGGGCTGCCATCTTTGGTGGTCAGACGCCGGTATTTAGAGGGGAGTGAGTTCACCATTGCCTTTTGTTCTTAATCGTCTTAACCAGATAGGGCAATGAAACTTTGGAACGGAATTCCCTACTACCCAGTCAGTCAGTTCTACAAAGCCACCTTTGGAGAAAAGGTCTACAAGGTGCCTGTAAGTACAGCTGAGACTTGCCCAAATCGAGAGGGCATTCGTGGCATGAAAACATGCAACTTCTGCGATGTGTGGGGTTCTGCGGCTTATCCAGAGCTAAGAGAAGACAGCCTCAAGTCACAGATTGAAACAACCAAAGCCCGTATGAAACAGATGTACAGGGCGAACAAGTACCTGGTTTATTTTCAGGCTTACACAAACACTTTCGAAAAAACAAAAAGACTCGAGCAACAATTTGAGCAGGCCTTCGAGTATGAAGACATCATCGGAGCTGTGGTGGGCACTCGACCTGATTGCATATCACCAGCAGTCATGAGGTTTTGGAACCATTGGGCCGAGACAAAGTTCATTAGTGTTGAGATTGGTGTTCAGACATTTGATGAAGACCAGCTGATTTGGATGAGGCGAGGTCACACAGCAGAGAAGTCACTTTGGGCAATTCATAAAATTGCCGAAACTTGCCCAAAAGTGAATCTTGGCATTCATCTTATGTTTGGTCTGCCAGGCGAGACTCGTGAACAGATTGTCGAGACCGCTAAGTTGGTCAACACACTTCCCATTCAAAACGTGAAGCTGCATAACCTGCATGTTTTAAAAAATACTCCTTTAGAGCAAGATTATAAAAACGGCGATTTTGAACCTGTAGACAGAGCTGAGTATTTCGAAAGATGCAGGCTCTTCTTACAGCACCTCTCACCAGAGATCGCTGTAGATAGGTTATCTGCATTGAGTAAGCATGCTGATGAACTTGTAGCACCCGAGTGGACATCGCGAAAGATGGAGATGTATCAGCACATGCTTCAATACCTACTAGATACAGAGAGTTATCAATCTCAATTGTACGAACCGCCAGTTGAGATGATGACTCTCAAGACAGAGACTAGCTCTCAACCTCATTTATAGTTATTCCACCAACTCGAACCTCAGAGCCCTTTATCTCGGCTTGTTGAGGGATCTCAACGAGCCCTCCATGAGGCAGAAACTGAGCCTCGCCGTGTCGTTTGAGCCAAGATAAGAACTCTCTTTGCTCTGATCGACAAACCATTTGCTTTGTCTTGCCCTTTTCTCTAAGGGTGTCACCGAGAACTCGTGCAACATTTGGGGAGCCAAACTCTTCAGGCCGGTCTTTGGTTGCGATGAGGTAGCTGAAGGTTATCGTGTCGTTCTTGATTGGCAGCTGATCTTCAATTTTTTGAAACCAGCTGGGTTTGATAAGCGGGATCCTGTCGTGACAGAAATCTTGTTTCGAATTTAACAACAGCGGGCAGCCTTGTTGATGAGTACAGGGGGCCACAATCTCAAAACCTTGCTCAATGAGTTTTTGTCTCCATGCCATCAATTGTCGGCTGTGGTACCGGTCTGAAGGTTCAAGTAAAACAACTATGTTTGCCCCAATCGCAGCTTTGGGCAACTCATCGAGTTCATTCAAACCATAAGACGAAAAAAAGATATCAGCTTTAACAGCCGCTTCGATTGATTTGTGCCAAAGGGCTTCATCAGACAAGTTGAGTTCGCTCCTTCGAAGCTTCTCATGCCAGACGCTGACTGTAGGGTTCGCTTCAACAAACTGCCATTCAAGCTTGCGCTCTGGGAACATATCAGACCAAGCTAACTCTGTAGCGCCTAGTCCGCTGCCAAAGTCGATCGCGGTATTAGCAGAGAGGTTGGGCAGCCTTTGCTTAAGATGCCTCAAAACGCTCGTCATTCTGACTGTGTTGAGTGAATGAAAGTAAGCCAAATAGGCTTCAAATACACCGTCGAGGTGCCAAGGTGTGGCTTCGCCTTTTCTAACCATAAAGTGATCAGATATCGCTTTTATCGTAGATGGCAGATAGGGCTTTTGCCTCAATAACCCCTCGAGGTCGCTCCATTGTAACTCAAGAGATTCAACAAGACGGTCTGGAAAGCCTTCGGCTCTAGGGTTGAGTGGCTTCAATCGACTTGTTCTCCAAAAGCTTGTTCGACCACGGTCGAAACCTTGATTTCAGTCATCTCACAGCCCTCAGGTGCAAAAATCTGCTTATGGCTGTTGAGAGGCCCCCATCTGACTTGAGATTCGGCCCTTCTGGGGCTGTAGAAGCCCACGACGGGGCGTTTAAGGCCCGAGGCTAGATGTATTATGCCTGTGCTAGGAGCGATAACAGACTCGGCCTCAGAAAGCACAACAAGTAGCTCTTTCGGGTTTAACTTCTCTTGCAGCCACAGAACCTTGGGGTTTGAGCCAAGAGATGTTTTGAGTGGGCTGGTCCATGGGCGATCAGAAGCTGTGCCTGTAACGACAAGCTGATGTCTTTCGGTGAGCTTGATTGCCAATTCGATGTAGTTCTCGATTGGCCAGTTTAGCGCTGAGCCCATCATACCAGGGTGTAGCACTATGTATGGTTTCATTTCTCTGGCTGGGTTTGCTGTCTGCTGGTCTGCTCTAAGCTCAGGAAAAGTAAAATCATCACTCGACCACTGCTTGCCGGTGGCCCGGGTTATAAGATCAAAATTGTATTCACTCTCGTGCTTTTGTGAGAGCGAGCGCTTTTGTCTGAGACCTCGATTAAAAAAAACAAATGAGTGCCATTGACTCAGTCGACCTGACCGAACAGGCACTCGAGCTAGCCAGAGAGCAAGGCTAATGAACCAGGGAGCTTGAAAAACCACAGCTTGATCGAAGCCTTCGGCTCTCAAAAAAGACCTGAGGTTTCGGAGGTTTGACCATGAAAATGCTTTAGGAAAAGACCTGAAGTTTTTACTGGGATGTGAGTGATCCAAAAC
The DNA here is from genome assembly GCA_013216195.1 of Bdellovibrionales bacterium. GTDB lineage: Bacteria > Bdellovibrionota > Bdellovibrionia > Bdellovibrionales > UBA1609 > JABSOQ01. The sequence goes on along the minus strand of JABSOQ010000020.1, from coordinate 19,222 downwards.
CCAGTCTAAACCACTAGCAATCAACCAGTGGCAAGAGCTGTCACGTAAGCCAGGGTGGCTTTCTGCATTAAGACTGACAACTAAGTCGCCAATCTTGTCCATTCTTACAAGTAGGGTTTTTTTCACCCTTTGACTATCCCATGAGGGCTTCACCGAGTCCACCTTGACCTTATCTGCATTTGCGAATAGCTCATAGCCTGGTGAGGTGAAATTCGTGGGTGAATTTGAGATCAAAACCAGAATCGTGCAAGTCTGCAAAAGGCTTTGGGATCGCAATATGCTAGCTTCTGCCGATGGCAATGTGAGCTACCGCATTTCAGATGACATGATTCTTATCACCCCATCAGGCCTCGCTAAGGCCTTTATGGATCCAGAGCAGATGGCGGTAATGAACGTTAAAGGTGAAGTGCTTCATGGTAACCCCTCTGGGGAGAGAGCTATGCATCTCGAGGTCTACCGAACCTGCCCTGAGGCCAAAGCTGTGGTTCACGCTCATCCCCCTCATGCAATCGCTTGGTCGATAGCAAAGCCTGAGCTAGATGAGCTGCCGAGCACAAGTGTTTCAGAGGTAATATTGGCTTGCGGCTCGATTCCGCTAGTGCCCTATGCCACGCCCACAACAGATGCGATGGCGACAAACCTCGAGCCCTTTCTCCCGCATCATCGCTTGATGATTTTGAGTCGTCATGGCGGCTTGAGCTGGGGTGAAAGCCTCGACGAAGCTGTTGGCGGCATGGAGAGACTCGAGCATTCATCTGAGATTCTGTGGTTGGCTCAATCGATGGGAGAGCTGACGGGCTTACCGCCAGCTGAGGTTGCTCGCTTAAGAGAGATGCGCACACAAATCGGACCACGTACTTTTTAGAAGGGATTCTTGTGAAGACAATGATCAGCATGGGGCTTCGATATGAAGACCGTAGAATGCAGCTATTGGATCAGACTCTGCTACCAAACCAAGAGCATTGGCTTGAAATCGAAACTCTCGAACAAATGGATGAGGCCATCAAGTCACTTCGAACTCGTGGAGCCCCCTTGATTGGTGTCGCTGCTGCGGTTTTTCTCGGCCGTGCACTCACGCTGGGTTTGAGTGTTGATGAGTTTGTTCAGCAGGCTGCCGTGCTAAGGGAGTCACGACCCACAGCTGTGAACCTGATGAACGCCATTGATAGCTTAACGGCGATGGCGAAGCAGGGAGCCTCTCCAGAACAACTTATTGAAAAGGTGGAGCAGCTTTTTGACGAAGATGTCGATCTTTGCAAACGAATGGGAGCTAATGGTGCAGCTCTGGTTGAACAGGGAGACGGGATTCTCACTCACTGCAATACCGGAGGCTTGGCAACGGTCGGCATAGGTACTGCCCTTGGAGTCATTCAGACAGCGCACGAGCAGGGCAAAAACATTCATGTTTACGTGGATGAGACGAGGCCCCTGTTGCAAGGTGGCCGCCTCACCACATACGAGTTAGAGAAGCTCGGAGTTCCCTACACATTGATATGCGACAATATGGCAGCTCGCCTAATGCGTGATGGAAAAATTCAGAAAGCTTTTGTCGGTTCAGACCGCATTGCACTAAACGGAGACTTTGCCAATAAGACCGGTACTTACTCAGTTGCTGTGGCTTGCAAGGTGCACTCGATACCTTTCTATCCTGTGGCGCCGGTGACTACCGTTGACTTTGACTGTGAGACTGGCGATGAGATTCCAATCGAAGAGAGAGTTGATTTTGAAGTGAAAGGCGTCAAAGGCGCTTTTGGCGAGGTGATGTGGGCACCCGAAAACGCCCAAGTCTACAACCCGGCCTTTGACGTGACTCCAGCCGATTTGGTTTCAGGGTGGGTATTTGATACAGCTGTGTTATCGAAACAAGATATTGAGAGTGGAGCAATTGCAAAGCTCAAGAGTGAGTAAAAAGGAGTCAGCTATGTGGGCAGTTATTGGCGGTTCAGGGTTTGAAAAGTTTGATGGGTTTAAGGTTATTGAAGAGCTCGACAGAGAGACTCCGTTTGGAATGGCCTCATCAGGCCTGAAGATGGTAGAAATCAATGGTGAGACTTGTTTGTTCGTCTCTAGGCATGGAGCCAACCATGAATTGTTACCAAGCGAAGTGAACTTTCGAGCCAATATATTCGCCCTTAAAAAACACGGCGCCAAACAAGTGATTTCTTTTTCTGCTGTTGGATCTCTTAGAGCCGAGTTAAAGCCAGGCGACATGGTAGTCTCAACTCAGTACATCGATCGCACTAAGGGAATCCGAAAGCACACGTTCTGTGGTGAGGGCATGGTTGGTCACATGTCGTTGGCAAAACCTGTTTGCTTGTCTATGACTGAAAAGTTTAAAGAGCTTTGTCAGGGTCGCAGTTGGGACTGTCACTTTGACAAAACGTATGTCTGTATTGAAGGGCCAAATTTCTCGACGATCAAAGAGTCTGAGCTGTACAGGCAATTTCATGCTGACATTATCGGGATGACTCACTTCCCAGAATTCTCTTTAGCGCGCGAGGCAGGTTTGAGTTATCTGCCATGCTGTTTTGTAACTGACTACGACTGTTGGGATCAGTCTCGGCCGCATGTGACCCTAGAAGAGGTCATTGAGGTGATGAGAAACAACAACTCAAAAGCTTTTGAGATTCTGCAAGATGTTTTGAAAACTAAAGACCAATTGGTCGCAGATTCAAATTGTGCCAACGAAGGCCTAAGAACAGGGCTGATGACACCACAAGAGGCCTTGTCTGACGATCAAAAGGCCTGGGTTCAAGTGCTCACCCGATAAAAAGATTGTGATTTCCGAAACTTTGACTTTTTTTGAAGGCCCTCAAGAAACTTGTGGGCTTTTTTGTATCGTCTCGAGATTGACAGCGAAATGGCGCCAGACAAATCAACAAATCGGCAAAAAATGTTGCCGAAGTTCATTGCTGCCAAAAGTTAACTGCCTAAAACTGAAGAACTTCTTTTCAACTTTATCCACGCCTTTACCATTTCTTTGGTAATTCTTAAGCTAGACTAAAGTCACCAAGACCAAGGGCCGAACCTCTTTTATAGCAACATAAGTTTGCATTAAGAGGAGTCAACTATGAAACATAAGAGTTCTCGAAAACAGTTTCCCGTGAAGAAAACAATGGCCCCCAAAGGTTGGAGCTTTGTAATCAAATAAGTGAGGGCCCCGAGCCTGTTGGTAACCTACTGAAAATACAGTGGGTTGTGCGACGAGTCTCGGGCTTTTGCTGCCAAATGCTCGAGACTTTGTTCTACTGATCCCGATTTTTATATGGAGGTATGTATGTTGAGAATGACGTTGTGTTGTCTACTTATTTTAGTCGGTTTATCAGCGGCAGCTGATGTTGAAGTGAAGGGTCATAAGTTTCCTGAAACCATAGAGGTAGATGGCAAAACTCTTTATCTTAATGGAGCGGGACTCAGAAGTGTGAAGTACTTCGGTATGAATGTGAATGTTTATGTTGCCGGTCTTTATCTTGAAAACAATTTTAAAACTGCAGATGAGATTCGGAAAGACACGGGCTTAAAACACATACGGTCAATCTACCTTCGAGCAGTGGGTGCTTCTAAACAGAGAGGTCCATGGAAAGACGGTATCAGAGAAAATTGCTACGCCAATTGTGACGAGTCAAAGAAAGTGATCAACACCTGGAATAGCAAATTAGTTAAAACCAAAACTGGCGGCCGATTCGATATCACGTTTTATGCAGACAAGGTAAAAATGAACATCGATGGTTCGAGTCAGGTTTCTGAGACAATTGAGAGCGCTCCATTTGCAAAAGACCTTCTAAATGTGTGGCTCGGTAGCAAGCCGGCTTCATCAGACCTGAAGAAGTCTTTTCTTAGAGGGCGTAGCCCAGATTTAAAGGTTGAAGCCAAAACCGAAACGGATGAGTCGGCCGAGGCAGAAAAATCTGCTGAGCCTACAAAAGAAGAGCCTGCTAAAAAATAAGCCGAGTAGATCTGGGTTTGATTTATTCAGTGAGGCAGTTTGAGGGTTGGTCGGAGAGTACCAGCCCTTCTTTTTGTTGGTAGTAGACAGTTCTATTAAAGCCAAGAGCCTTGCCGTCAGCCATTCGAACTGGCTCCCAGGTTACGCTTTCTCCAAGGCTTGCTAAAATTGAAATCTCAGTTATTGGCAAATCGCTTTGGCCTGCCCTGACGATCTCAATAGTGGAGACATCTAAATGCTCAGGTACCCAAACTTGAGCCTCGCTCTGATCAGAAGCTAGCATACCAAGGTATAGATCCTCGGCATACAAGTAGAGAATGTCATGATGATGATCTGTGGCTGTATTTTCAAAGTCATCTTTAGTGGCTCTTGAATCTGCACTTGGCACAATCGGCTGAAGCCTTTTGATATCGAGTAAAATACCTTCGCCCTGTCTTTGAGCCACGATGGGTGACTCATTACAGTACCTATGAGGGTAGCGTGACTTTAGCGTTGAAAGCGCAAGCACCGCTTGCGACGCTGAATTGGCCAAACCTTTTTGCGCGATCTCTCGGTTGTCGGCCCCATGAATCATCAGCAAGGGGTTTCGGGTGTAGGCTCCCTGACTCTTGAACTCTTCAACAATAGGTTGAGAGTAGCAGCCTACAATGCCAACCCGAACGAATGTTCGGGTGTATCTTTTGAAACAGGTCTGCGACATTGTTGCCAGCATAGTCAATTATGAGAGGAGCTACGCCTAGCCCATCTCGAGTGGCCTGCTGCTGTGAATGACCGAGCCAAAACACTGCTTGGGCAGTCGGGTCGGTCACAGCTGCCGAAAGCTCATCGGCGGTGGCTTCATAGATGACTCGAGTTCTAAAGCCAAGGCTCTGCATTCGAGATTCAAATATTCGGACGATCTCTTCGCTTCCGGTTTCACCACGTTTTCTGAAGTACCACGACCGGCTGTCATCGACCTGCTGCTTTGATAGAGCCACGAGTAAATAGGCGTAATCTGACTGGCTGCCATTAGAAGACTGGTTGCGTGGCAATGCGAATGAAGCTTCAATCGAACTCAAAACCACTGAGAATAAAAGTGCTAGAGAGAGGTGTCTCAAGTCTATTGCTCCGAATAGGCATGAACAGCGGAAGCCACTAACTTTTTGAGGGCCTGTCTGGCATCGTCGGGTAGGCCTGTCTGGTCGGCGAGCTCTGCAAACCGTTCAACAGACTCTTCATTGCCCATGTCTGTGGTTGAGATCTCATGGTTGAGCTGATCGTAAATGGCGTTGATCAAAGGCAGAGAAGAATTGTAGCTACTAAGTTCAACTATTGAAATCTCCATTGCCGAAGCATTGGCCCTACTGATCTGTTTGAATTCGAGACCCGCGACAGGATCGGCCTCGCTATTCAAAATCAGAAAGCCAGAAAAAATAGAGCGAGATGCCAGGTCAAAACCGACATGGTCTTTGTGTTTAGGCGATAAGGGCATGTGAATCAGCCAACCGCCCATAGCGAGGAAGGGGGCTGCACAAGCGACGGCAGCTAGTGGGCCGCCAGGTGAGCACAGAACACCAGCTGTGGCGCCCACCATTGCTTGTGATGGAACGCTGACAAGCGAGCAAATTGCTGTCAATGCCATTTTTGCCAATTGGGTGCGTGAATTGCCTTTGAATTTGAGGTCAGAGGCAGCTCTAGCTTAGGGATTGTCACAATAAGCAAAGGAGGGCTTGATGACCCTCCTTGCGAGATTAGCTAGATGTGGAGCCTGCGAAGCGCTGAGCTACTGATAGTCTTCTAGAGGAGCACAGGTACAGACCAGGTTTCGATCTCCAAATGCGTTGTCAACTCGGCCCACAGGAACCCAAAACTTCTTGTTGTAAAGCCAAGGCAAGGCGTAGGCAGCTTGCTGTCTAGAATAAGGCAGATCCCAGTCGTCAGAGGTCATTCTCTTTAGTGAGTGAGGTGCATTGCTCAGAGGGTTGTTGCCTTGTTCGAACTTACCAGACTCGATGTCAGCAGCTTCTTTGCGAATTTGAATCATGGCCTCAACAAACCGGTCGAGCTCTTCTTTCGACTCACTCTCAGTAGGCTCAATCATTAAGGTGCCAGCAACTGGCCAAGACATTGTCGGTGCGTGAAAGCCGAAATCCATGAGGCGTTTTGCGATGTCGTCAACGGTTACACCAGCAGAGTCTTTCAGTGGTCTGACATCGATAATGCACTCGTGAGCGATCCAACCTTCAGCGTTCTTGTAAAGTACAGGAAAGTGATCTTCGAGTTTCTTGGCTAAGTAGTTAGCGTTCAAAATCGCGATCTGAGTGGCTTTCTTCAAACCCTCAGAGCCCATCATAGCAATGTAGGCCCAAGAGATCGGCAGAATACCTGCAGAGCCCCAAGGCGCAGATGATACGGCTGAGATCCCAGATTTCGGCCCAGCCTCAACACTCATTTCGTGCTTAGGTAAAAACGGTGCCAGGTGCTTGGCCACACCGATTGGGCCAACCCCAGGGCCACCACCACCATGTGGAATACAAAAAGTCTTGTGGAGATTGAGGTGAGACACATCAGCCCCAAATTCACCCGGTCTGCTAATGCCGACAAGAGCATTAAGGTTGGCTCCATCCATGTAGACTTGGCCGCCATGTTCATGAATCATTTCACAAATTGTGCGAATCTCTTCCTCGAACACTCCATGAGTAGAAGGATAGGTCACCATGAGTGCCGCAAGGTTTTCTGAGTGCTCTTTTGTTTTCGCATCGAGATCGGCGAGATCTACGTTACCTTGATCGTCACATTTCACAACCACGACCTTGAAGCCAGCCATGATTGCACTCGCTGGGTTGGTGCCGTGGGCAGAACTCGGAATCAAACAGATCTTGCGGTGACCTTCGCCTCTTTCTTCGTGATATTTACGTATCACAAGCAAGCCAGCGTATTCGCCCTGTGAACCTGCGTTCGGCTGAAAGCTAATGTCGGCAAAACCTGTGATATCGCAGAGCCAATCACCCAACTCTTTTATAAGCTCGAGGTAACCCTGTGCTTGGTCAACTGGGGCAAAGGGGTGAATGTTTGCAAACTCTGGCCATGTGATAGGAAGCATTTCAGCAGTTGCATTGAGTTTCATAGTGCATGAGCCCAATGGAATCATGGCATCTGCAAGCGTGAGATCTTTCTTTTCTAAAGACTTGATGTATCTGAGCATCTCAGTTTCAGAGTGATGCTTGTTGAAGACTGCCGATGTCAGATACTCAGAAGTTCTCAGGTCAGATGAGGCAATCGCCAAATCAGAGGAGCTAAATTGCTCGAGATCAAAGCTTGCCTTGCCTGTAACAGCTTCGACCAGCTTACCAAACGATTCAGGAGTTGTTGTTTCATCAAAAGAAACTGAGATTTCATCTTCAGCGAAGCGAAACAGGTTGAGCTGGTTTTTCTCCGCTCGAGTGAAGATTTCATTCAACTTGCTCGTTTTAAACACAACCGTATCAAAAACTTCTTCATGACGAACTTCGATGCTCTCTGCCTTCAGAACTTTCAAAAACTGCTTGGCCCAACCGTGGGTTCGAGCTGCGATTTCTCTCAAGCCTTTGGGGCCATGATAAACCGCGTACATTGATGAGATCACTGCCAGTAGGACCTGTGCAGTACAGATGTTACTTGTCGCCTTTTCTCTTCGAATGTGCTGCTCTCGAGTCTGCAAAGAGAGTCTCAATGCCGGGTCTCCAAAGCTGTCTTTTGAAACACCGATGATTCGGCCTGGGATCAGCCGCTTGTTGGCATCTTTGGTAGAAAGGTAGCCAGCATGGGGGCCACCAAAACCGAATGGCACGCCAAACCTTTGTGCTGTACCGACACAAATGTCTGCGCCGAGCTCGCCCGGAGCTTTCAGCAACGTCAAGCTCAAAAGGTCGGCAGCAACGATAGCAACTCCGCCTACAGATTTGATTCGCTCACAGAAGTTTTCAACTTTTGAGATCTTCCCATCGGCGCCGGGGTACTGAGTCAGAGCACCAAAGAAGTCATCGTCAAATTCAAAAGTCTCTTCATCACCAAATACAAGTTCGATGTCTAGTGGTAGAGCTCTTGTCTTAAGAACCTCTTTGGTTTGAGCAAAAGTGTTGTTGGCCACGAAGAACTTCTTCGCAGCTTTCTTTTTAGAAATGGCAACACTCATACTCATCGCTTCAGCCGCAGCGGTTCCTTCATCTAACAAACTGGCGTTCGCAATCTGCATACCAGTGAGGTCTACGACCAAAGACTGAAAATTGAGCAGCGCCTCCATACGACCTTGTGATATTTCAGCTTGGTAAGGAGTGTAGGCGGTGTACCAACTTGGGTTTTCAAGAATGTTTCGGAGAATCACACCAGGTGTGTAAGTGCCGTAATAGCCTTGCCCAAGAAATGAGTGAAAGACTTTGTTTTTGTCAGCAAGCTCTCTAGCTCGAGCCAAGATAGCCGGTTCACTCATCGATTTGCCTACCTCGAGTGGAGACTTTTGTAAAATCGATTCAGGTGCAGCTTTGCCAATAACTCGCTCTAGGGTGTCAACGCTTAAAGCATTTAGCATCTGTTGCGTTTCTTCGCTATCAGGGCCTATGTGTCTGCGAGTAAAGTCTTCTGTCATGATTGGCTCCAAATCTTGCTGAGCTGGTTCAGCAGCTTGGTTTGCAGTCGATTTCATGCCACTAACTGGCGATTTCGAATTACGGCTATCAAAATGATTTTGTGTCTCCACACCTGCTCCTAAAGTGTAACTTAACTTGAATAGGTTCTAGCGTTTTTTAGTTGTCTTTTTTGCTTTTGAAGCTTTGCGCGTTGTTTTGCCCACAGCTTTCTTCTTCGTGGTCTTGGTCTTCTTTGCGACAGCTTTCTTAGTGGTCTTTTTGGCTACCGCTTTTTTAGCAGTCGTCTTCTTCGTGGTCGTTTTTTTGCTGGCTACTTTTTTCTTGGTAGTCTTTTTCTTCGCGCCACCTACGCTCGACTTCAAAGTCGCCAACTTTTTTGAAGCTTTTTTGCGAATTTTCTGGCCAGTCTTTTTCGCCTTCTCTTGCTGCTTCTTCGCTTCTTTTTTTACTTTTTTAAGGTTTTTTTCGGCAGTGCCTTTTTGCTTTTTGATCTTACGCATGAATCTGCTGAATTCACGGTCTAGATGTCTTTGCTGTTTCGAGATCAGATTCAATATTTCGTTGTAGCGTTGCTCTAGTCTTTGAATTGCTTTTTCTGTGCTTGGCGTGAGGTAGGCTGAAATGTCAAGGCTACGCAGCTCGTCGCTTACTTTGTTAAGCTCATTGTACAGATAGTCTATGTCTGTCATGCGCTGAAGTTCGGCTTTGATTTTGTCCCAGTTGAATTGGCTCATAGTCTCTCCTTAAAAGTTGGCCGGAATATACATGATCTGGGGTATTTTTTAAAGCCCAAGGGCCGAGATACGGGGGATTTTGAGGTCTTGCCAAAGAGGGCCGAAATTCGTTACAGATTCAAGAGCGGTGTTAGCATGAGGAGCCTCCATTTGAGCGAGCAAGATTTACGAAAAGCCTACCTAAAAAGTTGGGAGCCTTACCCTGTGGTGAGTGACAAAGCCAACGCACCAGCAGGTGAAAAGGTGTTTCGGGGCCGAATACTCCAGCTGATAGAGGGGCAGCTGCTGCTCCAGGTAGGTCAAAAAAAGCAGAGTTTTTCTAGAGGTTTAACCAGCTGTAATGTTCTTAAGACTGAATCAGAGAGCTGGCAGGACTCTGGCCATAATGGAGCAAAGTTGCAGGTGTTTCGTGAGGGCGATTGGGTGCAAGTGACGGTTGCAGTAGAAGACTTGGAGTTGAAGTCGATCTGGTTGCTGGCCCCCAACCTCAGGGCCGACTTTCCAATTGCAAAAACTTCGGGATTGGCTACGTCATTTACAGCTTTTACCGATCAGGTTAGGCAGCACTTTTTGAGTCTTGATTTTGATGAGGCTTCGACGCCGACTCTAGTGAATTGTCCGGGGCTAGAGCCGCACCTCAAGCCCTTCTCTACTAGGTGGTCTATGGCTACTGAGCAACCTGAGTTTTATCTCCCCACCAGCCCTGAGTTGCACCTAAAAAAGCTGCTTTGCCGGGGTTACGATCGAATCTTTGAGGTAAAGAAGGTTTTTCGAGATGATTTTAAATCGCCCAATCACCGTCCAGAATTTCATATGCTCGAATGGTATATGGCATTCGCCAGCTTGTCTGATCTTGAGGCTATTTTAGAAAAGCTTGTGAGGTCTCTGTCTGATGATCAATTGAGTTGGCAGCGAACGAGCGTGCGTGAACTGTTTCAAGAGCTCTACGGTTTTGAGCTCTCGGCATGTTACAGCCGAGAACAGCTAATTCCACTCTGCGAACGGCATGGTCTCGATATTTTAGTTGATGACTCTTTCGATGATTTGTTTCAGAAGGCTTGGGTTCAAAAGATCGAACCAGCGCTTGAGACAATGGGGGGTGCCGTTATTGTTTATGACTTTCCTCCGAGCCAGGCGGCATTGTCTAGGCTAACAGAAGCTGGGTGGGCTGATCGGTTTGAGCTTTATCTGCATGGCAAAGAGGTGGCCAACGCCTACCAAGAGCTCAACGACTCGCTGGAGCAGCGAACTCGATTTGAAGAGTTTGTTACTCAGCGGCAAGATCAAGTGCCGATTGATGAGTCGTTTATGGATCATTTGTCTTCGGGAATGCCGCCCAGTGCGGGTATCGCTGTTGGTTTAGAGCGACTCTATATGGCCCTTTTTAAAGTGGAGACTATCGATCAAATTTTTGAGTTTGATATTTGAATAGGGCAGAGGCTCGGAGAGGCAAATCTTCGAGCTGACAAATGCACGTAGTTTTGCCTAAGCTTCACCGTCTGAGTTATCTGGAATTGAAGCGTTAATTTGCTCTTTGAGCTCTTTACCAACTTTGAAGAAAGGAAGCTTCTTTTCATCTACATTGATAACTTCACCCGTTCTTGGGTTGCGACCTTTGTAAGCTTCATACTCTCTGTTGACAAATGAACCGAAGCCTCGAATTTCAATTCGATCGTTCTTCATTAGGGCATCTACCATTGAGTCGAATATGGTATTCACCACTGTCTCTGCTTTGACCCGGGTGATGTTTGCTTTCTCAGAAATCAGGTTTATCAAGTCTGCTTTGGTCATTTTGTAGAGTCCTTTTAGCGAACGAAACTTAGCTTTCAGATCTGTTCTCAGTCTAATCAAAGGCTGCAATCTAGGCTAGGCCAAATCCCGAAAAAACGAAGAAATTTAGCCAATTAGGTCACTAGACTAGGCTGATTTGTGATCAAAAATCTCAATGCTAGCTGTTTATTTGGTGCGTTAACAGCCATTGGTCTTGCTTTCTTCTGTTCCTTTGAAGTTTCAGTTGGTTAGCACAGCCGAACCTGCGCTTGATCGCTCAAGCCTGGGCCAATTCTTGTTTTGAGTTGGTTGTCACTTTTCTCGAGTACAATCCAGTGTTTAATAGAGCTTTTTTGTAGGCTGCTATTGTGACCCTTACCATTTTTTGCGTATCGAATAAGTTGAGAACTTTATTTCTAGCGGCCTCTCCAACATTTTCTGTGGAGATGGAGCCATCAAAAACTCGCAAGAAAAGCTCAGTGAGCGAGGTGGTATCTGCTGGTCTGAGTAAAAAGCCATCTTGACCCTGCTCCACGATTGTCGCAATCGGGCTGACTTCAGAGCCAACGATCACCTTTTTTTGAGCCATCGCTTCCAGCATCATTGGCTCAAAGCCACTAGTTCGAGAGCTTAAGTTCACAAAGATATCTGCCAAGGCGATGTAGTCATTGATCTCAACGTTTGAGATCTCACCTGTGAAAATCACCTTGCTGCCGAGGGCTAAGTTTAGCATTTCAAACTCAAACTGCTTTCTGAGTGGACCATCACCAATAATGATCAATCGACTGGTTGGTTTTTTGATAGCCAAGCGCTCAAAAGCCTTTAGCAAGTTTTGAAACTCTTCAAGTTCAGTCATATTGTTTTTGGTTAAAATCACTCTTGAGTTACCTGGTATGCCAAGTTTCTTACGAAACTCTTCAGACTTTTCTCGAGGGGAGAGGTCGCCAATCTCGATACCATAAGGGACTGTGTAGACCTTTGTTTCTGGGTAGAGGTAATAGCGTTCAAGTGCTAGGCGCTGCTGAGGGCTTGTCACAAAAATTGAGTCAGCTGTTCGAAGAAGCATTCTGTCGCTACCCAAGTAGGTCTTCAAAAAGCGGTAAGTGACTAGCAGCGCGATGCTGAACAAGCTGCTCAGAGTCTCTTGTGAAAAACCCAAAATTTGAAAGATCTCAGACATTCTGGTCGCTTCCACATCGTAAGCCATTGCGACTCTGTAGTTTCGTTTGAGTTTGCCAATTTCGATTCCTGAGTTGTCAACGCTATGTACGATATGGAAGGGGTTATCTCGATGCAACTTTGCGAAGTGTTCATTTACGAGAACGGGAAAGTCAGCTTTTGTTCGACTTGTGCCTTCACCCAAAAAGAAACCTTTCACTCCATCTTGCTCAATCTCTCGTTTTCTTTGAGGGTTCTTCCAAGACAGAATGGTGACGTCGTGGCCTTGTCTTGCTAAGCCTTTCGCCACAGGCCATAGAAAGCCGTGGTCGGCAGCTCGCCCAAGTATAGGAAACTGGGCCGCGACAATGCAGATTCTGAGTTGAGATGGCATCAATCTTTTTCTCATATCAGCAGTTTACCTTTTTCCAATGGGTTTGACTAATGTGTTCAAAAATATAACTGTCGAGGGAATGCATCCCATCATTGAGATCCAAAATGTCACCAAGTCGTTTGGGGCCAAGACCGTTCTCGACAACTTGAGCCTAAAGGTCATGAAAGGGCGGTTTTACTCTCTAGTTGGTGAGAGTGGCTCTGGTAAAACAACGACCCTTAGGCTGATAAACGGCTTAGAAAAGCCGACCTCCGGTCAGGTGTTGTATGATGGAGAGGCATTAGACTACAAGCAGATTATACCAGTTCGGCGTACAATGGGTTACTGCTTGCAAGGCTACACCTTGTTTCCTCATATGACGATATCTGACAATATCACCGTGGTAGCGAAGAAAGCCAAGTGGTCTCGTAAGCGAATTGATCAACGGCTCGAAGAGGTCATGGACCTGTTGGGTCTCGACCCTGCTTTCTATTTGAAAAAGATGCCCAATCAATTGAGTGGAGGGCAACGTCAACGGGTTGGGATCGCTAGAGCCCTGTTCATGAATCCGAAGATACTGTTGATGGATGAGCCCTTTGGGGCTCTTGATCCTATTACGCGAAATGAACTTCAAGATGCCTTTGTGAAACTCCAACAGAAACTGCAGTTGTCAGTGGTTCTGGTCACACATGACCTCTCCGAGGCATTCAAAATGAGCCATGAAATCATGGTTTTGAATCAAGGTTCTCTCGCTCAGCAAGGAAAGCCAAACTCGCTACTTATTAAACCTGCTGATCAATACGTTGAGAGCTTTCTCAAGAGCAATTCACCAGGGCACATCTTGAAAGAGGTACCTCTCTTTTCGGTGCTCTACTCAGATGTATGGCTGCGAACGGGGGAAGAGACGGGTTTGATGCTAAAGAATTGCGATTCACACGAAGTTAAAACATTCGACTCTGAAAATGAGCTCGATCAGTTTCTTCGTGACTGCCAACAAAAGCTAGATATCGCAGTCGACAGTACGGGCAAGTTTCTCTGGGCAAAAGAGTTGGCCTCTGGTGCTAGAGTCGAGCGAAGCATCGGCTCAGAAGTTGATTTGCTGTCTGCTTTACAAGAGCTTTTTCATGTGCGCAGTAACAGTTTGCCCGTGGTGAACCAAGGCGGCGTGGTCGTTGGTATTTTTGGTCGGGAGGCACTTGATGTCATCGGCTAAATTGGCCTTTCTGGCAATCATCACTGTGGTGATAACATTTTTGACCTGTGTGACTCTTGCTGCTGACAAGCCCCGAGTGGTTGTTGGAAGTAAAATGTTTCCAGAGTCTTATGTGTTGGCCGAAATGCTGGCGCTTCTTCTCGAAGAGGAGGGTTTTGCTGTTGATAGAAAGTTCGGTCTTGGCGGAACGATTGTTGCCTACCAAGCTCTCGAGAAGAAAAAGATTGATGTTTACCCAGAATACACGGGCACTCTGTCACAAGTGATTTTAAAAAACCCATTGCTCGGTTCCCGCGAGGAGATCAATCGCGAGCTTGAGAAAGTTGATCTTCAAGTCCTTTTGCCTATGGGGTTTGAAAACAACTATGGAGTTGCAGTTAACTCTGGCTTCGCTAAGCAGCACGGGCTTAAAAAGATCTCAGACCTTCAGGGTGTCGACTTTCGAGCAGCTATTAACTTCGAAACCAAAAATCGAGAAGATGGCTGGCCTCGAATTCTCAGTTTGTATGACTTGCAACCATCAACTGAGCCAAAGACCCTGGAGCAAACCATGGTTTTTCAAGCGATGGCTTCTGGTGAAGCGGACCTTATGGTTATTTATACAACAGACGGTAAAATCAAGAAGTATGATCTTAAGGTGCTTGAAGATGATCGTGGGTTTTCTCCAAGATACCTAGCTTTACCTTTCATACATAAAGACGTTACCGGAGAAGTTCGAACCATATTGAATAAATTGGCTGGTGTGATTAGTCAGCGAGATATGGTGAGAATGAATGAGCGAACCGATATTGCCAAAGTGCCCTTCGCTGTTGTCGCTCGTCAATTTCTCGAGAATAAAAATATGATCGAGAAAAAAGAGCCAACTGCTTTTGCTGGTATCGAGGCAACTTGGAACCAGATATTTCCTCTGGTTTTAGAGCACATCTACCTGGTTTTAGTTTCGACTTTGGCTGCCAGTTTGTTCGCTGTGCCCTTAGGGGTGATTCTGTTTCGCTTTCAGGGTTTTGCAAGGCCTATTCTATATTTAGTTGGCCTTCTTCAGACGATTCCGTCTCTCGCTTTGCTTGTTTATATGATTCCTGTTTTTGGTGTGTCGGTAAAATCGGCTTTACTGGCTCTATTTCTTTACTCGCTTTTGCCGATCTTGCAAAACACCTATAGCGGCTTACAGAATGTTAGCCCAGCGCTGGTACAGGCAGCCCGAGGCATTGGTCTAACGAAGTGGGAAACTCTCATTAGTATTGAACTACCTCTAAGTGCCCCAATTATCGTGGCGGGTATCAGAGTTGCTACTGTCATCAATGTCGGCACAGCTACGATTGCAGCTTTTATTGGTTCTGGTGGGTTAGGAGAGCTAATAGTTCAAGGTCTAACTCTTAACGACATGTCTTTGATGCAAAAAGGTGCCTTACCGGCGGCGGTTCTTGCCATTGTTTTTAATATTCTTTTCACCAAAGTAGAAAACAAAGTCACTTACAATTAGATAGCTCGCATGGCCGAGCTATCTAATTGCTGCGCAACTAAATTACAGAGAATCAACACAAGATTGGAAGTTTCTGTACATCTCGCCAGTAGCTTCACCGGTTTCAACTTCATAAACTGAGTAAGAGGAACCGTTCCAATTGCAAACGTAATCAAAGCTTCTCTCGGTGGTAGCAATGCAGCTTGCAAGCTGAGAAAAACCGTAATCGGGTCTACCAATCTGCTCACCCGAAAGAGCAGAATGAGGTTGGTAGTTGCTACCGTTCCATTGGCAAACGGCTTTGCGGCCGCCTTGTACAGCCTCACTACAACCACTCAGGGTAGAGTACCCATAGTTAGTTTTCCCAACTGGGTTTTGGTTGCGAATTGTATAAGGTTGGTAGTTAGAGCCATTCCACTGGCAGATAGTACGGCGAGAAGTGCGAACAGCTTCGTTGCAGCTGCCATTTGTTGAATAGCCGTGATTTGTTTTGCCGATTGCTACACCTGAGCGAGTGTGGTGTGGCTGATAGTTGCTACCGTTCCAGTTACAGGTAGCCCTTCTAGAAACTCGAGATGATTCCATGCAGCCCTCTAGGCTCGAATAGCCAAAGCCGAGTTTACCAATAACTGAGTTTCTCGCTATACCAAAAGGCTGGTAGTTGGAGCCATTCCAGCTGCAGACGGCTCGTCTTGAGTTGTCTACCGCTCTTTGGCAACCAGCTTCGGTAGAGTAGCCATGACCAGCCTTGCCAATAAAAGCGCGATCAGACCTTGAAAAGGGTTGGTAATTGCTGCCGTTCCAGCTGCAAGTGAGTCGAGATCTGTCTCTGCGCTCGTCGTTCATGGCTCGAGCTTGATAGCTGTCTGCGTTCAGGAGCCCAATAGACTCTTCGACGACGACATGGCTTGTCGCTGAACCTATTTGGCTGATTTGAGTTGTTAACGAGTTGTGTGAGTCTGCAGTTTGAAGGCCTCTATTTACAGGGCCCTCTGTCTGACTCGCTAGAGCCGAAAGAGTTGTGAAAAAGACGAATGCAGTGATGATTGATTTCATAGATTACCTCCCCCAAGGTGTGTATGAACAAATTGTTTTCAAAGCTCGCCCGTCGGTCAATAACAAGCCGATGATGTGTTAAGGTTTTGCCACAAGTTTCAGCAGAAAACTAAGAGGTACCGAGAATTTGCTGATAAGCCCGATTCAAGCGGTTTGCCAAATCAAATGAGGTTACGGCCTGTTCTGGCTGTTCATTCTCAGTGAGATAAACTTGATGGATTTCATCGATTAGGGGTCTTCCCAATTTGCACTCTTGTAACTTCAGCGAACGATTGGCAGTGTTTCGAATAAAATAGGCTTGCTGAGCAGTGCATACTGCAATTTGCTGAGAATTCAATACTGTGTCTAATGCCAAATTCATATGTGAAGGCTCAACACCCAAGTGAGCAATAAAGTAGTGAGAACAACTCTGGATGAGCTCGATGTTTTGTTTTTGGTTTAAAGATCTCACGAGGCAAACAGAGCGATCAAAAAAGTTGTCCTGTAAAAAGGCGCGAAGCAGAGTCTCTGCAGAGAGCCCACCTTTCATATTCTCAATATTTAGAACCATGCCTCTCGTTTCGGTACCTTTTAAGAGGTATTCGCAAGACTTTATGATTGCAATGGCCTCATCAACACTAGTGATTGAACCTGCTACGTACACGTAGTTGTCAAACCAACTCTCTAGCCATTCAAAGTCATGAGAAACCAATGAGCCTGCAAGCTCTGAACTTAGAGTCATAAAAGTTTGAGAGGGTGATGATTCAAAGAGTGCGCTCGCTTTGAGAAGCTGAAAATGATCTTGCGTAATCACGAGGTCGGCTTGGTGCATCCATTGTGAAAAGGCCATTGAGCGCCTAGGTATAGAGTTTTCAAGGTGCAAAACGAGCTTGGCTCCATAAAGTGATTTGAAGTAGCTAGGTAGCGACATCAAAAGCGGCTTCATTGATGCCGCCTCAGAAGAGTTCAGAAAAAAATGGACAACATCTGGAGCGAAGCCATGGGTACTTAAAAAAATCTTTGGCATCTCGACAACAGACCACTTTTTAAATGGCATTAGATACTGCAGCTTTCTGGGTGTCTCAAAGTCTTCGTTGTCAGCAGTGTAGGTTGTCAGTAGGCGAACATTGTGCGAGCAACTCAACATTGCAGAGGCAAGCTCAATGCATAAACTGTTGTCAGTGAGCTTTTGGTTGGGGCAGATGTAGAGCAGGTTTGCCATTGAGCTTGAGACCTCACTGTCAGAGCTTAGGTCTCCTAAGGTGCCATAATTGCAAGAATCTTATCAATAACCTTTTTGTTAGCTTCAGGTAGGTTCTCGCCCAGCAACTCTTGTTTGGTGACCCATTTGATTTCATGGTGGTGCTGGGTTTTAACGGCACCTTTCCAATAGTTCACTTCGTAAAACAATAAGACAATACCGGTGTCACCGTAAGTGTGGGTGGTGGCGAATCGAAGTTCACCGACTTCGGCCTCAATACCAAGTTCTTCAGTGAGTTCTCTGGCCAATGCCTGTTCAGGCACCTCGCCTGGTTCGATCTTGCCGCCGGGAAACTCCCATACACCTGCCATCGAACCCGATTCAGGTCGCTGCCCAAGCAAGAACTTGTCTTCTCTGCGGATGATCGCAGTCACGACAGGTATCCAATTTGGGCGTTTCTTCTTCATGGTGGCAAATCCTGTTGGCCTAGAACTTAAGCAGTTTAATCTGCCGACTCAACTAGGCGTCTTTTAGCTGTGCAGTAGGTTATCTGCTCTCGGCTTGCCTTGCAACAGTCTCAAAGAATCCGGGGCCCTCAAAGATTAACGCGGAGTAGACTTGTACCAAGTCTGCACCCATTTCTAGCCGTTCAAACACTTGCTCTGGCGTCATGATGCCCCCAGACGAAACTATCAATTTGCCTTCACGGTCACTTGCCAATCTGGCCAAGGCCTTGACAAGTGCTGTTTTTGATAGCTCAGTGAGTGGAGCTCCGGAAACACCGCCCTCTTGCGGAAAACCGTGCTGTCTTCCTGCGGTGGCACTTGTGTTTGTGAAGATCCAGCCGTCAATGCCAGCATCAAGACTGACTTGCAAAATGTTATCAAGCTGCTCGTCTGTGTGATCGGGACTCAATTTGAGCAACATTGGTTTTTGAGAACTCTCGCTCAATTCGGCTCGAGCTTCAAAAATAGGGTTCAAAAATGCACTCAAAGATTCTTTATTGAAAAGATCCCGCAGACCTTTTGTGTTGGGGCTAGATATGTTGATAACAAAGGCATCGGCAAAGTCGACAAGCTCCAACATGCCTCGAATGTAATCATTGTGGGCGTTTTCATTTGAGGTATTTCTGTTTTTACCCACATTGATAAAAACGGGTGTTGCGTAGGGTCTGTTCAGTTTTTCAATGCGTTTGCGAAATCTGGCTAAGCCCTGATTTGGAAAGCCCATTTTGTTCCAAACGCCCATTGCATCTTGGTTGCGATCAATTATTTTACCTGGGTTAGCTTGCTGAGCTTTTGGGGTCACTGTTCCTAGCTCGAGAAAGCCAGGCCCATAGCTCCACCAGTCTTTGAGGTGCTCGGCGTTTTTATCTACGCCGCCACTTATTCCAAGCGGGTTATCAAAATGAATGCCCTTCCACTCGAATGGCTGCCAGCGAAGTTTTTTGGTCGGGTAAAAGGTGCCGTGAAATTTCAAAGCCAGGGGCGCTAACTTGTAGGCCATTTCTGGCGAAAGATAGAGCCAAGGCTTTTTTACCACGCTTGCCCTCGAAGTTTCATTGCAGTCTCTAGTCTTTGAAGTGAGACAGCCATGGCAGAGGTTCGCATGTCTTTCTTTTTCTTTTGAGAGAAATCCCAAACCGTGTCAAAAGAGCGGTACATGATTTCTTTTAGCTTGTTGCGAACTTCGGTTTCAGTACAGAAAAGCCAAACAATGTCTTGGA
>JABSOQ010000002.1:25944-35122 GCA_013216195.1 Bdellovibrionales bacterium | reverse complement strand
CTAAATCTGAATGCATTTACAGCTATTATTGGCGCCATTGAGGGGCAAGATTGGCGAAGAGTAGGCCCTGGTCTTAAAGCAGAGGCAAAGGCTTTGATTCAAAGAATTAAAAAAGGCCTTTACTAGCTGATAGAGAGTGATCTCGGTCAATAGAAGACCGAAGGTCAGCTGATAGCTCTTTAGAAATCATCACAGAACTCTGCAGGGGCAAAGAACTGGCTTGTGATATCTGCAGAATAGCCTCGTAAATCTGTCGTAAACTTGTAACTGCAAGTGCAGTTCGGCTCAACTGTGAGATAACCCTCAGTGCCGACAAATAAATCAGCTCGAAGGCCAACCAGTGAGCCCAGTACACCTTGCAATAGCAGTCTCACTTGCAGCTTTTGCTCGACTTTCAATTCGGTGATTTCTTCTGACGACAACAAGCGAGTCTCTGGCTGGCATTGACCACCTATGTTTTGCTGAATGTCTTGGCCTTCGTAAAGGCCGAGGCATCTGTCTGGTAAGTCTGAATAGTCTGTGACATTCAGGGTATTGGTATCTGAGTCTCCAAAGAACAAAGAGTAGTCAAAGTAGGTCGAGTACTCACAAGTGTTGTCTGGGTCTTTCAGTTGAAATTGGGCAGTGAGCATTCCTCCAGCCAGCCCCAACGTGGTCACGAGATCTGGGCCCACACTCTTATAAAAAGGCAATTCGCTAATAGTTAACGGAGCCGGCGGGTCAGGCACTTCTGGGTTACCCGGTGGTATAGGGTCACCTGGTTGAACGGGGTCAGCTGGAGCCGCCGGATCTTGCTCAGTAGGCGTTGACGAAGAGCCGCGATCACTCTTCTTTTGACCACTAGAATTAGATTGAAAAAGCACCGGCGCGCATGCACCGAGACATATCGATAGCAAAGTAAGAGCGAAAAGCTTGACTGATATTTTCATTGAAACTGTCTCCCACCGCTCAATCTGTGCAATATCTGTTCTCAGGAGGCATCTCAGAGAGCGAATTGACTGCCTAGGTTGAAGACGGGGTGTTATCTTTTGGTCGAATTGAACTTCAGGTTTAAAGCGAGTTCAGGCTTTATTCAGGGCAAGCGAACCATTTTGTATCAAAATGATATGGATAACTTGAATACTCTCACCAAGCATGAAGTAATGAGTTTTGTGAAGGTCTCAATATCGTTAGTTTTGATTCTGTTTTGGATTACTGTCATCTGTCAGCTGCCGGGTATGAGAGAAGATTACCCATTTTCACACTTCGGTATGTACAAAGACTCAATTCGACCGGGGCCCTTTACAATTTTTGAGGTCGAAGTTTTTCGAGATGGGCAAGACGTATCCGGGGAAGGCTTGTTTGATCCCTATGGTATAAATAGAAAATTGAAACTACTGTTTCTCAAAACTAAGCGCTCTAAAGACGGAATGCTCAAGGTGGTTTCAGGCGAGCTCAATACCAATGTCGACTCAGCTCTGTACCGCGAGCTGTATAGCCATATTCAAAGAGATCTTCAAAAGAAGTTTCAAGGCACAGCCGTGGGCTCGGCACGAGTTCGAATTTTGTTTAAGAGGTGGAAGCATTTGAGCTTTGAGACCTTTCGAAATTTAGATCAAGAAGTAGAGGTTTTTGATGAGAGCTTTAGCTTCCCAGGGTCTTGATTGTATTCGCGGGTTTTGGGACAAAATATGGTTTCGGGCTGTGGGCCCACAGTCGATCTCGATTTTTAGGTTTTTTCTATTTTCTGTGGCTGTTGGGTTTGTTGTATCTCATGGAAGCCAATTTCAAATTGCGAAAGACTGTCATGCATTTGAAGCCTATGGCATTTACAGTCTTTTTGAGATTCCTTGCTCAGTTATATTCTATCGACTGTTTTTCTGGGTTTCACTAATTTCAGGTTTTATGGCCGCCCTCGGTTTGTTTTATACAGTTTCTGGAAAACTAGCTGCCTTATCAGCAATGCTCTATTTTGGATATGCCTCAAACTTCACAAAGATTTATCACAGTTACCATGTCTTTGTAATGACGTTGCTCATAGTTGGCTTTTCTTCAGCTCATCATTGGTTGTCGGTAGATCGCTATCTCTTTAAGTATAAACTTACAAACCATTACCGGTATCACTGGCCACTCAGGCTAGTTTCGTTCTACGTCGTTTACGTCTATTTCATACTTGGTGCACAAAAGTTATATTTTGGCGGCTTGGATTGGGCCTTTTCAGAAAGCCTGTTGTTAATCACGCTAACGAGCAAGCAACAAGGGCCCTTGACCAGTTGGTTTCAGCAACAGTCATACTGGTTTGTTGTTTTCTCTGCTTCCTGGTCTTTGATCGTATGTGAATTGTTATCGCCTCTTGCCCTTTATAAAAATAGGCTAGGGGTTGCTTACTTTTTCTTCTGGCTATCTTTTCATTTGGGTGTCGGCTTGGTCTTGGGAGGCCACTGGTCATTTCTCAGTCAAATGGCAGCTGCGGCGGTATTTCTTATTCATTTGATTCAGATCGATCTCGTTGGCCAAGGTAGTGAGAGATTGCTTAATTTCGGTGAAGCTTGAATCTACAAAAGTCAGATAAAACAGCGGCCCCTCAATGAGGAGCCGCTGTTCGGGTTGGTTTTAAGACCTTTCAATCTATTTGTTCTTTTTCTTAAGAGTTAGTACCACTTTGTTCACTTTGATTCGGCCTTGTACTTTTATCTGCCAGACTCCATTGGAATTGGCTTTTGGGTTCTCAAAGACCACCGGCGAATAGTGGGCGTTGCTCTGAAACTTGTCTCTGGTGCCTGCGATATTTTTTGGATTAGAGGCTTTTTGACCAACTAGCAAGTGGCCCTGACCTTTGCCGGCTGCAGACTTGGCTACTAGCTTGGCAGACACGATTTCATACTTCTCCGTGTCGATGCCGTGCTGTTGTTGAGCCAAGGTTCTAAGGTAGAGAGTGTCATCACCCTGCCGAGATCGCATCACAGAGTGATTGAGATTCAAAGTAACTTGCTTCGGCTTTTTCTTAGCAATTTCAACAACGATCTGTCGAATTTTGAAGTTGCCTTTTAGGTGAATCTGCCAGCGCCCCTCTGAAGAGCGACCCGGTGCTTTGAAGAGTGCTCTGTCGAAGCTCTTTTCGCCCTTTCTGTTCCATTTGTTTTGGTTGCCTGCAATTATTTGCGGATGAGTTCTGTCTTGCCCAACGACTAGAGTCGCCTGACCTTTGCCGGCAGCTGTTTTGGCCACCATCATCACACTTAGTATTTTGGCCTCTCTAGCCTTGATTCCGAGTTGCCCTCTTAACTCACGCTTTAGATGTATCGTGTCTTGGCCTTGTTTCGACCTTAAGACGGCGTCTTTGAATTCTAAGACGTGAAACTCACCAGCAAGCGCAGAGCTTGCCATTATTGAAAGAAGAAAAATAAAAATGTACTGCATTGACCCCTCCTGTTTTAGCCCGTGTCTAAGTCGACACAAACCTAGAATTGTATTCAGCAGAGATTTTTGTCGAGTTCTCAATGAGGTCTGTATAGAAAGCCGAACCATTTAGGTTAAAAAAAAATCACGAGTAAATTTGTTTTTACAACTCGATCGAATTGGTAATGAGCTGATCAAATAATTATTTATAGACCAAAATTTTTCTCAGTTTGTTACGTATCACTTCGCAACAACTGAGTCGCGAAGTGCATTCCGTTTTGATTTCAGTGGTCTTTTGCTCCAGCTTGAAACGTGTCGAGAGCTGACAATTGGCTCTTGTTAAATTGAAAACAGACTAGGGGACCTCTTTTAAAAAACGAGACTCCTTTTAAACCAATTCTCTGAAAGGAGTGCAGCAATGAAAAAGATCTATCTCGGCAGAGCAGATTGTCTAAAGATGGAAGCGAAAGACCGCAGAGCGAGCGCAAGGCTTCGGCTTCGTCAGCCGGTCTTGTTTCACAACACCAGCACTCAGAACTCGTTTCTGGGTCAAACCTATGAAGTGGGTAAAGAAAGCTTTACCGTCGTAGTGCCATCGGCTCTGCGATCTCTTGAGGGAGCTCATTATCTTGAATTTACTGGAAGCGGTGTTTTTGGAAATGGTCTAGTTAAGGCAACGGTGGTCCGAACTCACCTTGTTAATGGAAATACCTTTGTGACCTTCCGCCTTGGGGATTCGAATGGCCGACTGAAGGACAAGCTTAGTAAATTGATTAACAAACAGACAGGCTCTGCTCAGTAGAGCCTGTCTTTAACCTTTAAGTCTCTTGCTTCTGCATCTAGCGAGAATGGCGAGATAGACGTTTGGCGAGTTTTGAAGTCGCCTGTTTTTGACCCATGATGCTCTAAGACTTCTTTTATATACTAATTCTGTGATCAAAGACTTCGAAGACTTTAATAAAAGCACGAGAATGGTTTACGTTTGGCAGGCAGTGGAGTCTCTAGGGCGCACCAGTCCGAATGGAGTGATCGAATGGATCTGCAAGAAAATCGGTGCCTATGATCCACCAGATACCTTCAAAAGAAACATATACAGAGACCTTAAAGACTTGGCCGTAAGCGACGAGCTTGGTGTCGACTACAAGCTGCCTACTGGTGAGCTTTTAGAGCCAGGTGAAGAAGAGAAGCACAAGCAAGTTCGTACCGAGTACTTTTCTTTACAGTTAAACAGTAGAGTTTCTGGCGGAGGGTTGCTGGCACCTTACAGTTTGGCTTTTTTGAGGCAACAGAAAGAGATCGTGAGTTGGTCAGTCTCGAACTTAGAAGATGGTTTTGTTAGCAATACCGTGAGCTTTGTTATTGAGGTTGAGACTCATAGATACGTTTGCCTTAATGTCGCCAGAGAAGATTTACCGGCGAAGTTGGTGATTGCAAGGTCTCCAGATCATATTGATCGCGACGAGGAGATTCGCAAAATAGAGTCGGTTTGCGGCTTAAGAGCCTCTGTTTTATTTGTCAGTGACAAAACGGTGAGTCGCCCTGGCGAGAGCCGAGTGGGCCATTGTGTGGTTGAGGTGCATGAAGACAAAATTTCTGTACAAGATTTTGGCTCGAGCACTGGAACAACATTGTCGGCCGCTGACTCAAAAGAAGAAGAGTCTCTTAGGCGCTTTGCCAGTCAGGCTGAGACTATGAGACTGACCGTAGAAGCACCCGATGAAAAGCCTAGAGAGTGGTCAAAAGTAGAAGGCTCACAGCTAGAGCAGGTTTTTCCCCTCTATTTGCTGGCCGGCAAATTTCAAGTCTTTATATGTAAGGCTGATTCTGTACCATCCAAAAAGTAAGGTAAGGTAAGGTAAGGTACCACTTGTTGCCGTCTCATAATGAGACGTGTCGTAGGGTGACAATAGGAAGTTGTTAATCTGTCTTCGGATGGCAAAAAATATTTGTCTGAATGAGTTTTCGGTTTGATGACATCAAGCGAGTTCAGCTCCGCGAAGTCGTCTTGGAGAAATGCACAAGTGCGTGAGATATCTGGTTAAGTAATCTCAATGAATGACTTCATGAGATCAATACCTTCTCTAGATTAATAGATAGGGCTCCCTAAGCCCTAGGGAAATGAATCTAGAGAACCACAACCAAAGAAGGAGGGGGACTAGCTAAAGATAGCACTTAAAATAAAGGACTTGTTCACCCTTGGCCTTTATGAC
Source organism: Bdellovibrionales bacterium (assembly GCA_013216195.1). GTDB lineage: Bacteria > Bdellovibrionota > Bdellovibrionia > Bdellovibrionales > UBA1609 > JABSOQ01. The sequence continues at coordinate 29,534 of JABSOQ010000002.1, read as the reverse complement.
TCCTCAGGTGGTGCTGTCTTTACAGGGCGTGTGGCTCGAGGGTGTAGGGGAATGCCCCTCGAGTCACAGCTTTGATTTAAAGAAAAAGTTTCTTTTGTAAGCTCGTGATTTTCATTTGATTCATCTTTATACTTCTAAGCATGTTTTGTGATCTCAGTAAGTTCTTATTTTTAGACTGTCAAAGAATTCGCAGCATTGTTTTGCTGATATTAATTAGTTGCACTATTGGCTGTGTCGGCAAGCCTGGTACGCCGAAATCGAAGCAGAGGATTGACTGTAAGAATATAAAGGGCATCACCTATACAGGCTACGGCTCTGCTGCTTATTCAGAGTCATCAAATGAGTCCTACTTTAAGAAAATTCATCAATCTGGTTCAAATCATGCCTCGGTACTGCTGACTTGTATGGTAACTTCTGCAACTGACCATAACATTGTCTGTGACTCTTATGATTCTCCCAAGTGGTCCAGAGTTGCATCGGTGCTAGAGTCAGCAAAAGGCCAAGGGCTAGGCACTTCGCTTAGAATCTATATCGATATCAGTGGTGGCAAATGGCGTGTCTACTGGAGGCCTGATCAAATCGAAAAGGGTCTCAAGAGGCTAAGAGAGGTTTATATTCGCTTTGCCAAACTCGCGCAGGCTCAAGACGTAGATTTAATAATTTTGGGTGCTGAAATTGAGCAATTGACCCGTCCGGACTATACAGTCTGGTGGCGTGAAACAATCTCAGAGATACGAAAAGTTTTTTCGGGAAAGCTGACCTACGGGGCCAATGGCAATCCCTCGCCGATCTTTAAAGGCGAGTCTGAGTATGAGTGGGTCGGCTTCTGGGACAACCTTGATTTTGTCGGAATAGATCATTATCCAAGCTTTGCCCCGAGCTTTCTAGGTAGTGAAAGCGAAAATTCAGATGAAGCGATATTGTTAGAGTTGAGACGGCTTCATGAAAAATGGCTCTCAAATTACATAAGTTCGGCTAAGCAAAAACCGTTGTTGTTAACAGAGGTCGGTTTTCCTCTAGCAGCGAAGGGTATTGAGCAGCCTTATAAGTGGAATTTTGATAAGGAAGTTCAGCAATCTGAGAGGCTTCAAGCTTTAAATGCGAAGGCGCTTTTGCAAGCAATTCGGGGCAAAAGCGAAGGAGCGTTGGTCTGGCGATTTCTTGAAGATGAAAAAAAGCTTCACCCTATGGGCTACATCTTGTCCGAACCTTTGCTCGGGGCAATAAAAAATCATCAGACATGCACTCAGGAATAGAAGCTTAGACCTTGTCGTGAGTTGACTCTTGTCGGCCACGGTTCAATTTTTCGTGTATCAAAAAGTGCTTCGGTTCGTTGTCTTCGTTTGTAAAATTGAATTTGATGCCTGTTCGCTGCGTGGCAATCCAACTTAGAAGGCCAATGATCAGTGCCAGATAGGCCTTCTGCCAGGTTTTGATTTTGATGACTGAACCCTTGAGGTGTCTTTGATTTCGTTTGAAATTGAAATACAAGAGAAGAGCAACATTGATTCCAACAAAGAATGCACCGCCAATTAGGTAAGAGGTAAGTGAAACTAATAGCTGCACTAGGCCCTCCTCATCGGTGAGTTTGTCATTCCATTTCGCTGAAGTTTGTCCCAGTCCATTTGATTGAAGTTCCACTCTTCAAATAAACTGACGATCTTCCAGGTTGTAGAGAGCATTGAATATGAAAATCGAGAGGCGAGGGCGATGATTATCCACTTAAATGGTCTCTTGGATCTCTGACTAGCGAAATACGTTAGAACGAGGTCGTTGCAAGTTACGGCAATGAGCCCTGCGACCATTTCAGTGGACAAGTTCGAAAACAAGAATGCTGATGCTACCATGGCGACCAGGCTTGCTTCTAAAACTGGTAGGAAGACCTGCTCCCACATTAAGAATAGCAGAAGTACTGAGTTCCCCGCATTGGTTGAGGTGGCGAGTTCGTCAAAGTTTTTTGTAAGAGCCTGATAGAGGCCTCTCGACCAACGATAGCGCTGCCTAGCCCATGCGAGCATTTCAGTGGGTGCCTCGGTGAAGGCTATCATTTGAGCCTCGGGCACAACTTTAAAATCGTAAGAGAGAAGTCTCAATGTCAACTCTGTGTCTTCCGCAAAAGTGCTATTCTGTCCGTCATAGCCACCAACTTGTTGAACGGCTGACTTTTTAAAAAGCCCAACTGGGCCGGGCACAATTGACACCTTACTGAAAACACCAAGTATGTCTCGTTGAAAATGCCCCATTTTGTAGTCGAGTTCTTGAAATCGGCTAAGCCAGTTGCTTTGGTTTCCGACGACCACTCTTCCCGCAACGGCGGCAAGATCGTTAGCTCTATTCGAGCTAAAATGTTTCATCCCGTGCCTGAAGCTACCGGGATGTAGCTTTGAGTCAGCATCCATACAGAATATATAGTCACCTCGAGCATGATCTATTCCTAGATTAAGCGCCGAGGCCTTTCCAGCATTGTCTTGTCCGAGCACCTGAACCGGAATTCCTCTTTTAACTGAGTTTGCCGCCATTCGAGCGTTGCGGATGGTTTCATCAGTGCTGCCATCGTCGACCACGATAATCTCAAAGTTGGGATAGTTTTGCTGAGATAGCGAATCTATACAATCAGCAACCACGGTTTCTTCATTGTAAGCCGGAACCAGAACACTAATGAGCGGTAGGGTTGACTCTTCAGTCAGGCTGTTAGAATTGGACCGTGATCTGATAGTTTCCATGGCATAACCGCCCAAAAACAGTAACGATCTCACTGCCAACAGCGAAATATAGAAGCCCACAACGGCTTTTACAAAGTCTGAAGATGCTGATACGGCCCCAGATCCAATTGCACACGCACCTAAGATTAAGGCGAATGTCAACGCCGCCGAGACCGTGTTCAGGTGAACTTGTTTTCTATTTAAATTTCCCAACCTAGATTTAACCCATTCCCGTTTTTGACGAATTTCCATGTCGCAAGAGAAGTAAACTCAACACCCTAATAATGCAACGCAACCAAATCAGAGGTGTAAAAATTCTACGTGTTCAACTCAATCTAAACTGATGAATTCACTCAGAAAAACAATAGACGCAAAGCGTCTTCATGTGCTATAACCTCGCCTTTCTGGGAGTGAATTGTGAAAAATGCCGTGTATCTCGGGGTAGTTATCATTGTCTCAATTTTCTATTTAGGAGCGTCGCAGACTTGCGCATCAACTCCAGTTAGTTTGCGCAACTTTCAAAAGCAGTGGGATGGCGAGTGGGCTGAATCTCCTGATCGAGGTTTTTTGCTGACAACTTCTTCAGCAGACCGACCAAGCTTGCTCGAAATGAGCTTTGCACAACCGATGGATCTTACAAAGAAGTTTTTCTCGATCGAATTGAAGATTGAAGATGTAAACAATTGGGGCGGCATTGAACTAAGGCTCTCATCAGATGCAAACTACGCAAATTATATGGGTATTGGTATTCCCCAGTTTGATGACCCGAATTTTAACATTGTTCAGAGTGGCTCTTGGGTGAAGTACTCATTTACTCCTGGGCATGGCTACAGTGTGGGAGCCCCTGATTTGGCTCAAGTTCAAAAGATCAGCCTGTATGTGCAATCT
>JABSOQ010000002.1:10157-25910 GCA_013216195.1 Bdellovibrionales bacterium | reverse complement strand
GGGCACTGATTCGATGAAGCTTCATTTAGACAATTTTGAGATTCATCTCGCAGAGATTGAATCAGTTGTGAGTCTCACTTTTGATGATGGTCATGACGATCACCTACCTGCCGCAAAAATTATGAAGAAGTATGGTCTCATCGGTACCGCTTACATCATGCCTGAAGAAATTAATGATGTGAATTATCTAACCGTTGAACAGCTACAGCAGCTGAAGCAAGAATATGGGTGGAGCATTTCAAGTCACCATAAAGTGCCTATTATCGAGCATGCAGATGTAGGTGCCTCCTATGACGATATCACAAGCGCACTTTTAGAGTGGGGTGCTGATGAAAAAGAGGTTCTGCATTTCGCATACCCACTTGGAAAACAAGACAGAAAGGCAACTCTGCCTATCACAAGAGAAAAAATGCTCTCAGCTCGGGTTGCGGGTGGTGGTGCCGAGACACTGCCTCCTGTCGACTGGCATATGCTGAAGACTTACAATGTTACTCCTGATCAAACTCCAGAAATGATCATGGAACGTGTAGCGAAAGCACGTAAATATGGTGAGTGGTTGATACTGATGTTTCACAGGTTTACAGACGGCGAGCCAGAGAACGATTTGACCTACCGGTATGTAGACTTCGAAAGACTGTGCCAGCTTTTGTCTGAGTCTGAAGCTCGTATTATGCCGGTGGATGAGGTTTACAATGCTTTTCATTAGACTATTTGTTTTTTCGTTTTGTTTGTCTTCGGCAGTTTTGGCAGAGGAGGTTGTGAGCTATCCAAGAGGCATCTCTTGTGATGAATCTATGGAATCCCAATTGCTCGAACTACCAGAATGGCAAACTGCTGAACCTAGCCCCGGCGAGACATCCGTTTCATCTAGCTGCTTCAATGCGAGTCTAGACTTGTTTGCAAATTGGGCTCGAGACCTAGGGCGCAGAAGTTCGTCATTCCGTAGAAAGAACTTATATGGTTACTGCACCGATGAAGTTTCTGAACCAGAGAGGTCTTCAAAACCTATTTGTAAGTCAGCGACCTACCTGAATGTCATCGAAAACAGTTTTGATACGGTTATGCATTGTCTTGAGCTTGACCCGAGCTATGTATTCGCGATTTCTGCCGTAGAGAGCGGGTTTCACATCAATACACTTTCTGCAGTGGGTGAGGACGTAGGAATAGGTCAGATATCTGAAATTGGCTCGGTAGAAGTCAATCTTCAATGGGAGCAGTTGATTGCAGAAACAAGGCAGTCACAAAACCTGTATTGCCAGCGGCTTAAGAAAGAGCTTGCCGAACTTCAGCCGGTATCTGGCGCATGGAGTGAAAGTTGTCAATTGATTGCTCTGCCAAGTAACCCTGTTAGAAACTTGCTCTACCAGGGTTTCTTGTTCAAGATCCACAGTCAGTACCTTGAGCGGCACTTCATAGCAAGTGGTACTTATAATAAGCTAATCCATCTTTTGGGGAGAGATCTCACCGATCAAGAGTTGTCTCGGTTTCATTTGATGCTTCAGTTGTTGGCATACAATGCCGGTATTCAAGCGACTTTTGATGCCTTGGATGAGTTTCTTCTAGAGAAACTCAATGGCGAGTGGGGAGATGAACCCTTCTACGTTTCTGAGTCGAGTGTGCTGAGATCTGACATTGCCAGGTTGTACTTTGATGCCATTGGAGCCAGGTCGATCGGAGATACTGTAAAAGCCGATCAGCTTTTGGCTGAAAGAGAGGGGCTTCAAAGAAGACTAAATGAATTCGAAGAGAGAGAGCTTGCTGGCGAAGATGGTGTTCGCCTTACAATTCTAGATCTGAGCGGCAGAATCAGAGAAGGCACTTTTGGTAAATTTCTTGTTGATTCAGGCCGCTCTCGTTACCTCAGCCAACTTGAAGGCATCACAGCAAGAATCGGAGAAAGGGTAAGCGGTAGCTCTGATGCCTGCAGGTCGTCTAGCTTTCTTGAGGTTCAGAAATTAACAGAGCCGAATCGTGATTAGCCGATTCGGTAGTAGCTTGCTGGGGCTTGCCCTTTGGTTTTCTGCGGTAGCCCAAGCCAATCAGTTTGCTCTTCGACCAGGTTACCTAGAGACCTCTGATGAGTTCTACTTCAATACCTTTCATCTCACATATGACCAAGAATTGTTTGATGTTCATTGGCCTTTTGCATCGGAGAAAGCTACTGGCGAGTCTATTGGCGTAGCCGTAAAAGGGGTTAATTTAGATTCTGTTGGCGGTAATCGCGAGCTGCAAGCTGGGGCAGTGAGCTTCACAGAGAAATTCAACAGCTCCTTTCAGGCATCAGTTAACCTGGGCGTTGTTGCGCTCGATTCAGAGGTACCGAACAACGAGGCTTTTCAGGATTTCACCTATCGGTTACTTGCGAAGTCTGTGGTGGGCCAGAGCTTGTACCTTCAGTTCGAAATGTTTAAAGACTATCCGATCGAAAAAGTGCTCTTGTTTTCGGGGAGTGCTCAACAACTCAAAAGCTATGGTCTTGCTCCCAGGGTGCTTTATGCGGCTGCAGAAAGATGGAGAATTCAGGTGCAAGGCGAATACAGACAGCTCGATGATGATCAGCTCAGACTGCATTCAGATTTGCAAGTGATGTACGGTATTTCACCTGGTGAGCCATGGGTTTGGTTTGGTATAGGAGCCGAACATTTAAGTTATGATCGTCAGGATGCTGAATACTGGTCTCCACTTAACTTCCGTTCAGTGGGCCCTAGGTTTGAAGCGGCTAAGACCATAGGTAATTTGGTATTGTCGTGTGGTTACAACTTTTCGTTTTTTAGAGAGGACTCCTTCGACCCAGGTGAGGGAGATTTTGCATCTGCTTCGGTCGCATACGGAACGAGAGGCGGAAGCCGAATCTTGATTCAATACGATAGGGGAGCCTCTCAGCAAGGAGATGCGATCTGGACAAGTGAATCGGTGATGGCCAGTTTATTAGCAATTAGCAATTAGCAATTAGCAATTAGCAATTAGCAATTAGCAATTAGCAATTAGCAATTAGCAATTAGCAGTAGGCAAGTATTGAATAAAGGGAGGAAGAGATGCTAAAGAATTTAAGAATAGTTCTAGCATTGATTGCGGCATTGTCGTTAGAAATTGCAGAAGCAAAAGAATTTGGCCTAGGTGTTATGCTTGGAGGGCCAACCGGTGTTTCTGGAAACTACTATCTCACCGATGACACCTCTTTAGATTTCGGTTTAGGGGTTGGCTTAGGTTCTAGAAACGTACATCTTCATGGCACTTATTTGTTTCATATGCCTGAAGACATCACTTTTGAAAACTACTCATTTGGTTGGTACTTTGGCGCCGGTGCACGCTTTGCGACTCGCGATACAGATGAAGACAAAACTCTTCTCGGCCCCAGGGGTTCGATTGGGTTTAATTTTCCACTAAAGACTGAATCGGGTCGAGAGTTCGACATCTTCGTTGAGGCTGCTCTAAATGTGAGTATCATTGGTAGCTTCTACTCTGACCTAGATGGTGCAGTTGGTGGCCGCTACTACTTCTAGTTTCGCTTTTGGTCGGCAGTAGGCTTGACCTACTGCCTCTGTTTGGCAAGTCCTAGGTGGTTAAGCTTAGGTTGCACAAAGCCTTTCACATTGTGTAGCAATAGAGCTTTTGGTTCTCTTAACTTTCAAACTTGTTGCCTAGTAATTAAACACCAGTGCTATGTTGTAGTGGTCAGTGACCAGAGTGAAATGATCAGAAATGACTCTAGCATTGCTGCTAAAGATGCGAGAGTATCTCCAAAAAAATGACAAACCTACTCTCTTGTCGATCATAGCTTGCAAGCCCACAATCGTATAGTAGCCACCTGTAAACAGGGTGTTGTCGAGCTCATAGTCAGAGCCAGTTGGTCTGAGGTCGCTTTCGATAGAGCGATCAAATCTCACTGAGTGACCGCCAAGCACCATGCCCAGTTCGCCAAAGGGTTGAAACATGAACACACAAAAAGGGTCGAGCCTGATTCCAAAATCAAGGCTTAAGGTGTTTATAGTGAAGTCTGCATTGTTCTCGCTGTACTTGTTGCCGTCTCCCGATTCGTACTTGTACCGACCATTGCCGTTTGTAGCACTCCACTGAAGCCTCATCGCATTCGACAAAATCGGGAACAAAGGCATAGTACCGACACCACCAATCGATAAGTTTCTTACCGCGCTGAAATCATAACCACTCGGGTGCCTGCCGTAGTAGTAGCCAGTACCCCCGGCAATCATGAATTGCTTTCTTTTGTACCATTTTTCGATTGCTCTACCGGCTTTTACTTCTGGTTGAGCCTCGGGCTCTGTGAGCTCTGTGCCGCCTTCAGTTGTCGGTTGTTTCTTGTCTTGAGCCAAGCCAGTTACTGAAAACCCAAAAATAGTCACGAAAAAAAAGAGCATTGAAGAAGTTCATCGTCATAGGCTATTGAGTAGAGCTTTGAGATAGCAAGATCAAAGAGGTCTAGTGCCGCTAAACCTCGACTTCACGACAATTCAAAAACTGGGGGAGAGCCTTTTAGTCCTCGTCTTTTAGGGAGCGAAGCTCCTTTGAGATTTTTGAAACCTCGGGATCTTCTTTAGGCCTCAAATTAGCGCTTTCAATTTCTCGTTTCATTTCATGCATTGAAGGGGAGGTGTGCACAGACCCTTTTTCACGAATGAGTTTTTCAAAATCAGTGTACCCTTTGCCCTCAATCCGGAAGCGTCTCAAATCTTCAAGCGAAACGGTGCCGTGGTCCTCAATACTAATGTTCAGGTCAATGATTCGAGCGCCAGTTGTTAAATGCTCTGGCTCGTAGGCATTCTTAACCCTATGAATCTCTTCTTTTTTATTTTGGACATGAAATTGAAGGTACTGCCGAAGAGTGACCTCACCGTTGATCATGGTGTCATCTAGCAACGCATTTGCCTCGGCCTCGTAACTTGTCATGTTTAGGCTGCGGCTGCTCTCACTATTGTGTGGCCCCATTGAAGGGTTTGAGCCTGAAAAGCTGATAGATGTAATTTTCATTGAAAACTCCTCTGGCTTGCTAGCATTTGGCTTTGATGCAGCAGGCGACTTGCAGAAGGTTATGAGCAAAAACAAAATGGCGATTCTTGAAGTGAAATTATATGGTCTCATCCCGTTTAATTGAAACACACTATCTAAAATGACTGCAACTCGATTTCGCAACGTTACTGTACGAGCGTGTAGAGTTTTAGGGGCTTGGGCTAAAGACTAGACGCAAGCAACTAAAAGTTAAGCATGCCAGATTCAGAGTGGTGTGAGACCCATTAACACTAAATGCCTGAGTTGAGCCTCAGGTTTTGAAACCACTGTGGAGCAAACTCTAAACTTTGCGATCTTGACGACAAGTAGACAGCTTCAAATTGAAAGTCAAAGTCGTTTCCAACGACCTGACCAATGAAAGCCAATGTGACTTCGTCGTCACGCGATAAGCCTCTTTGGTTTAGTCCAAACATATAATGGGTCTTTCTCAGGATTCGGCCATAACTTGGTGCCGTATCTTCAGAACCAGTGCGGGTTGCGATGATTTCGACTCGGTTGGCGAAAATTGCCACATACATTTTTTGGTTTTTGAAGTCTTCGCTATCCTCGAAATCGAGAATAAGAACGGGTGTGTTAGATCGAGCTCTTGCACTTGCGTTCGCTACGAGCTGGAGAACACTCTTGATTTTAGACCGAGCTGCAACCGACTCAAAGTACCACTTGTAAGACTTGGCGAATTCAAGCTGCAAGTCATAGGCGGCAAAATTCACAAACTCTTCAAGACTTAGGCTATCACTTTTTCTAACAGGTCTGGCATCCTGTAAGAATCTGAGTGGTGTCGCTTCAAGAGGGTATGTTCTAGAAACTTTAGGGCCCTCGAGTAGGCCAGGTATGTGCTCAATATTGACTGATCCTGACTGAGTAATTGTAAGCAGTAAGTGCAAGTTGGTGTTCAGCAAAACAGCTCCCTCGTGATGGCCAAATGGTAGAATCGCTTGAAAATGCAAAGGCGTGGGCTCGTTACTATTGGTAACCGGAGGGCGTTTTGGCTCGTAGAACATGGCCATGCTCGCAAGCTTGGTGGTCAAGTTAGAGTCGAGATCTTCTGGGGCAGTAATGGATTTAGCTGTCAACTCAGCTCTGCATCGTAAAGCTTCAGTACGGGCATTTATCCAGTCTGTCGGGGTCGCAGGGCAAGGCTTGGCCACGAGGCAAGTCGCAAGAAAAGCTAGTGCTAAAAATGCTCGAATCAAAACCATCTCCTGCCGAATTTCAAGTTCTATAGACCTATGCAGGCTTGATACCAAACAGAGCGACAGTCAGTTGCCCCCGCCCGGTTATTTAACCCATATTTTGGGATTTTTTACCAGGTGGGGCGAAAAGTGACGATTTCTACCTACTGCTTTAATTCGATATTCGAAATGCGTTCGAAAACCCTCTCATGAACTCGGCCTCCAGCTCGCACCTCTTCTAGCATTTCAACTGTTGTTCTTTGCTTGTTAATGCAAGCCTCGTAAGACCCGATTGAGAAGCTGCCAGCATCGGCTGTATTCACAGAAAATTCGTCTTTGAGAATAACCTCTGCCTCGGTGCGCACAGCCTCTTGGGGGGCTTGGCCTTCGCAGAGATAAGAGCCTGTTTGTTTTGAAGAAATGCGAAATGCTGGCCGCCCTTCGTAGGTGCCATCTTGAAAAGTGTATTTCGGTTGTGAATCAGCTTGAAACTCGCAATCGACATAGGGTTTGTTTTGCTCTTCGAACCGAACTTCTTCTTCAGAAAAGCGAGTGTTGAGCTCTTGATAGCTGCCAAGTGTAAAGGTTGAATCTTCGCGAAAGGGCATGCAGTAGAAGTCTTCACAGTTCTCTTCAGCTTCAAACAGATCCGGGCCAATCAGCACTTCCGAGTTTATAGCAAAAGCTTTGAGTCGCGTGCGAACCACAGGAACAGGGTTATCCATAAATGAAGTGAGCGTCACTCGGCTGTCTATAGAGGAGACCGACTTGAACTCGTATTTCCAAGCCTTAGTTGAATCGTAGCTCACAGTATAGGCCTGCCCTTCGAGTTTACCTTTTGTAGTAGCTTGAGAGCATCCAAAAGGGTCGTCCCCCTCGATGTTGGCGAGCCACCAGTTGGTGTCTTGTGGTTCTCCACTAGGGTTAAAACCAGTTTGTGAATTGTTGCTGTTGTTGGCTTTCGGAGCGCATGCAACCAGGGCCAAGAATGCTATTGCTGATAATACGATTTGTTTCATTTGTTACTCTCCCTCTTTATTGAGTCGCTCAAGACTTAGCACCACTATTAGGGGGGAGTATTTCGATTTTATTTGCAGGCACAATAGCGTACGAATTTTTCGAAAACGAAAAACTCGGGGTAACGGAAACGATACAAGTTCAATAGGGTCGAGGTTCAATTAGCTCGTAGACGTAAAGCCAAACGGTTGTATTTATTGATCTAAAGATAAGAAAATTGAAGGAACAAGGTGAAATCAAAACTGTTGTTTAAGACAAATCAGCTAGCATCAGTGAGACACGAGTTGTCTTGAAGAGACCGAGTGCTGATCTTTTAAAAGCTTTTGCATCGGCAAAACAAGCACATCTTCAAAGTCAGACAAACGACCTTTGTTCTCAAGGTGGCTTGCTCCAACTAGTGCGATGGCCCCAGTGCATTGCTCTTGCTGAAAATGATCAGCTATTTGATCTGCCATAATGATATTTCTGAGGTGCCCAAAGTGATAAGTGGTGTATTGCCAGAAGCGATCTTGATCAATTTCAAGCTTAGATCGGTGCGCAATGCGGATCAGCTCCGCTCGCTCAGCGTAGATCTCTGGCGCGGGCAGCTCATCTACGGCGTAGACGTTGAGGCCAATTTCTTTCGACAATAAGAACAGAGTTCTTTTCTCGTTGATGCCAGATGCTGGTGGCCAGACATTGTAGATGTCTTGAATTTCATGGTTGGCCTGTCTGAGCTGATCAAATGATCCAGTTTGCATAAAGCTGTCGATAGCAGTTTGAAAGAAGTCTTCGGGTAGCTCTAGAAGCAAACAATTCACTTGCTGGTCTTGCCTTAAGATTTCGGTAACGAGATCAACAAAGAGCTCAGTTTGATCAAGCTGATGTTCATCTTTAAGAAAATACACAGCAGGGTTCTTCTCAACCTGCCGTCTCACGTGGTCTTCGACTTTAGCTCGGTAAGCCTCTTCAGCTTTTGGGTAAAATGCCCTGGCCCCACTTGTCATTACAAACAGATAAACAGCCAAGCCAAAAAGAAAAAACCGGAGTCCCGCCCTCATGAGCTAGAAGCTATCAACTGCCTTGGTGCAAAACTTTGTTGTTGAATATTCTTCAGGCAATATTGTGTTTTAAATAATTTCCAGCTCTCTTAGAAGGGGAGAGGGTCCAGCTGACAGTCAGGTTTTCATAATGCCAATAGTTATTCTTATTGCCCCCATGACCTAATTCACTAGGTGCTCAGATTATTGACTCGAATCGCCAAAACCACCTAGTCTACCAGCATGAGTCTATTTCCGCTTTATCTTGTGAATTTCATAAATGCCCTTGGTTTTAGCATTGTTATCCCGTTTCTAGTATTTTGGGCTATCGACTTTGGGGGTAGTGAGGCCTTGTACGGCTTTTTGGGCGCTACCTATGCCGGGTTTCAACTGATTGGGGCTCCGATGCTGGGCTCTGCTTCTGATAGATATGGCCGTAGAAAAATGCTTCTACTCAGCCAGCTTGGCACGCTTGTGTCTTGGCTGGTGATTCTAATGGCACTCAAGTCGCCAGTGATTGAGTTTTTTAAATTCAATTGGAGCCTATTGGGCACAGTTCATTTCACCTTGCCCCTTTTGCTGCTGATTCTGGCGAGAGCTTCTGACGGAATCACTGCTGGCAATATTTCAATTGCAAATGCCTACTTGTCGGATGTCTCAACACCTGAAGACAGAAGCCGAAACTTTGGAAGAATGTCGGCAGCTAGTAGTCTTGGTTTTATTCTTGGGCCAGCAGTGGCTGGAGTAGTGGGCACGGATGTGAATGCTGCCTATCTAGCAATAGCTGTTTCTTTGGTGGGTTTGTTTTGTATATGGTTCTTCTTAAAAGAGAGTTTGGTCAAGCCACTCAGCGAAAGCCCTTGCGGCTCGCAAACAAAAAGACAAATGGGCGCAGAGATCAGAGACTGCAACGAGAAAACCACAAAGAGCTTTGATAAGCTAATAGCCCGTAAACCGCTTCTACACCTTTTTGTTTTGTATTTTGTTATTTATCTTGGGTTCAATATTTTTTATTCGACCTTCCCTCTTATGGCCAAAACTGTTTTGAGTTGGTCGCCCAGTCAGCTTGGTACCTTTTTCTCAACGATGGGGGCTTGTTTGGTAGTTGTTCAGACATTTGTACTGCCGCGGCTTTCGAAATACCTAAGCGAGACTCAACTACTCATGTTCGGTGCAGCCCTGCTAGCCACAGCCAAAGCTCTACTTATGTTCGAGTCTCAGTTTATTTGGTTTGTGCCGGTGTTTTTTGCGCTGGGTAACGGCTTGCTCTGGCCTTCTTATCTTACCATTTTGTCTTCTCAAGGTGACAGTTCTGAACAAGGCTCTATTCAGGGCTATGGTTCAAGTTTTGGTAGCATGGCCAGCATTATTGGCTTGTTGGCCGGCTCTCTGCTGTTCTCGCAGTTTGGCTCTGCCGTGTTCGTGGCATCATCTTTAATTTTTGTTTTTGTAGGTTTTCAGGGGCTTGTGCTCAAGGTTAAGCCGGTCACTGTTGCCAGCTAGTCTACTCAGAGGAACGCCCTTTGTTGGCAAAACTCTCAGTCAAGGCGTTTGTATTCTAGCAGAGCCTATTTTTGTGGCTGGGCTCCGAGAGTGAGTGAGCTCAATGGTATTTTAAAAGCTGCGCCGAAGCCAACTGCAGGTATGTCAACAGAACCAAAAGGCTGAACTTGAGACACAAAGAACTCATGTTCATACTTCAATTCATCAATTACCACAGGCTTCATATAGGGGCTGCCTTCTGCAGTTGGCTCCACATGTAGGTATTGGAGTTGGTACTTAAACTTTTCAGTGCTCTCAGTATTTTCGATCTTAGTAGCGACATAGTAGCTGGTAGAAGTTCCACCCCCGGCAAAAATTGGGAGGGTCTCGGTGATCGAAAACATGGCATTTTCGTTCCATGCTGAAAGAGCCCGATCATTTTGTGGATTGTTGACTTTAACGAAACACACGCGAATCACATAGCCATTTTCTGGAATCTGGGCTCCATTTTGGCTGTGGGCACAGACCTCAGCAATAATAGCCCCAACTGGCTTAATGTCAGCAATTGAAGCGTTGGCAAATAGCAAAGTAAATAAAGCTGTGATCAATAATTTCAATTTCATAAGTCCTCCTTGCGAGATCTCTCGGATTTCTCTGAAGGCATGGTCTCCAGATATGTTTGTTGATGGAGTTCTACCATGATGAATTTGAGTTTTAGCAGTCACAAATTTTCGGTAGAGCAAGCAGACTTTTCTAAGAAGGGTATGATTGTTAAATTGGTGTCACCTCTAGGGGCAATATTAGCCTTGAGAGAAGGCAAGTGGCCTGTTCAGGGCTCAATCCAACTCAAACTCCATTGAGAGTCGACTTGGGTTAGCAGGGCTCGAAGGTGGCCTGCTTTGCCCAAATGTAAAATTTCAAGAGAATGAGCTGCGACCTGAACCACACAGAAGTTGGCTTTTCCGGGTTCAACTTCGTCTTTAGTGAGCTCTTTCTTTTTTAAGACACGATTCGGTAAGTTGTGAGATGCAACTTCAGATTTGGTTCCAGGTGCTGACTCTGCTAAATAAACTTTGAGACTACCTGGTGTAGACTTCTTCCAGTGAGACTCGAACATTTCGCCCTCTTGGTGAAGGGTGGCTATTCCGCTCCATCTTAGCTGTAGTTTTGATCTTTCATCCCACATATGTAGGGCTAAGTTGGAGTTGTGAAACATCTGTGAAACTTTGCCGCTACGATTGTCGGTATGGAAAACAAGCTCTCCGCGTTCAAAATTGTAGTCTCGAAAGACAACGCTGCGAACCTGAGGTAGGCCGTTTTGGTCAACTGTACCCACCTGCATTGTTCGAAAGCCGTGTTGACGCTTGGCTAATGATTTAGCCAGCTCAGTTTTGATTTTCTGAATCAGTTCGATCTCAGTCATAGCCGACTTTAGCTGTTTCTTGAGTGCTTTGGAACTGCTTTGCTAGCTTTACTGCAACCTGGTGTGAAACCCACTTTTTTGATGGCGAAAGAGGACCGCGACTAACTAAATCTGATTCAGGCAGACATTTCTCGGCTTTAAAATTGAAGGCCTTGCAAATTAGTGCAAACATTGGGTTTGTTGTTAAAGGTGTCAAATACTTGCAAGTGGGGGTTTTCGGTTGAAACTGATCGTGGCGTTTGGGGCATTGGTCTTTGTTTTTGGTGGAGCAGCACTCGTATGGAATTTGGGCTGGGTTTTAAACTACTTGGGCACCGGAACAGTTGGCTATGTGAATAAGGCTAAAAGCAAACAGTACCACTTCATGTCGGGTAAAAAGGGCGTTAAATTCTTTCAGCAAGACAACTGGTTTAGCCTTGGGCAATGGCAGATGAAGGTTGAAGGCATAGATTCTTTTCAAGTTCTTGCAGAATCTTATGCCAAAACAGATGCCCAAGTTTTTTATCGTTATGAAGAGATCGAGTCATCTGATGTGGCAAGTTTTGAGACTCTTTGGGGAGGCTATGCCAAAGATACCAATCAAGCCTATTCTCACGGTCTTAAGCTTGGCCCTTGTGAGTGTAGCGATCAGAATAAGATGAGACTTAATGATAAAGACTCTTCAGAGATGTTTCTGATTTGCAGTAAGAAATCGATCTTTTATTAAGCAAAAAAGATCGAGGTCGAAGACAGCAGTGCATTGGTCCTGAAGGGAGACCGATACCTCATAGACCAAGACCGGTTGATAGATATCCAGAACCCCTCAAAGCCGGTAGAGGGCGTTTAAGTGGATTCGTTTAGGCCGACAGATGATGATGATCAGTATGGACGGCTCACTGGTTTCGATGCCACAGGCATTATCTATCAAGATAAGAAGCTCTTCATTGATAGGGCGTCAGACGTAAAGCGGCATCCTGAGCTTGGCTGGAACTTTGTAAGAATAGGTGAAAAGCTGATTTATCTCGATGACCAGCGCGGGCCTTACGTAATGGAAGGCTTGAATGCGAATACGCTTAAGATTTTAACCGATGGCGGCTATTTCGCATCGGATGATAACGTGCACTACTACGATAAATTTGTGAAAGAAGCGAAACCAAGCGGCTTCGAACAAACAAGATGGTATGCCTTTGATGGAGTAAATTACTACTACATCGGCCGAAAGATTGAGAATCCAAAATCCGCTTCAGAGATGCTTGAAGAAAGACCACCTTCTCTTTATTACTATATTGGTGAACATCAAATAAGAATAGCCTGGACTGGCGAGATGATCTCTAACGAAAAGATTCAGTCGATGTACTGGAAGTTCGACGGTAAGGTTGGATACTACACGAACCTGTTACCCGAAGTGAAATCAGAAGGTTTCGAGGTTTTTGGCGCCACGGCTTTTGGGCTCTATAATGATCAGGTGTTCTGGGAGGGGAAAAGGGTCGTGAACCTCAGCTCAAGTGATGTCAGGAGCATGGGGGATATCGAGTACAGCAAGTCAAATTTCGTTAGTAATTCAGATGGCACGCTAAGTTTTGTGAAAGCAAAAGAATGAGCTCCCAATGGATGTAGTTTCTCACTTAATAATGGCAGTTGGGGCCTTAGTGGTAGGACCAATCGCTTGGTTGACAAGCCTCAAAGTTCAATTTGGTGTCTGGGTAGTTTTCTCACTTGCTGTGCTATTAGTAGGTTTATTGAAGAGGCCTAAGCTCACAGAGTTTCAATTTGTATTGCTACTTTTCATTTATCACTACTCAGCTGTTAGGTAACGTTTTAGCCAAAAGATTTCAACCGGTGGGCTACTACCTGACGTCACTCTCCTAATGTTCTTTTTGGTACCTTCGGGTCTGTTGGCTTTCTATTTGCTTTATCGCTTGATCGTCGGGTTTTGGGCCAATCCGGGCAAAATGATAGAGCCAGGTTTAGGTTATGGTTTGCTTAGTGGCCTGATCGGTTTGGATTTTGTGTCATTTATTACCTCAATGGATCGCTGCCCAGGCGGGCATAGATGGTGGTCTGTTTGGCAATCTGTACTAGGGCCGGGTGAGTGTATAGCACCTGGGGGTTGGGTCGATTCTTTGTTTACCCTGATGATCTTAGTTGGTTTGGCTCTGAATATTTACCTGCTGTCTTTCATTTGGCTTCTTTGGACGGGAAGAATTTCGCACAATTAGGTCTGTTTCAAACTGATACAGAAGCGGCAAAGAAGTCTTATCAACCAACTGGCAGATGTGAGCTTCTTTGGCAGTTAATTTGCTGAAATCTATATAAATTCGATTTGAGAAGAACCATTTTTGCAATCACCCAGGGGGAGAGTCGAGGGGAGATTGTATGAAAGTTCTTTTTGTATTGGTCACATTGTTTGCGTTTCAAGCCCAGGCTACGGGCACTTGTTTAGCAGCCGCAGAGAGAGCCGAGCGGCTTTGCCAGTTCACTGCAGGGTCACCTGATGATTTTCTAGGAACAGATCGCTTCGCAAATGCTCCTGATGAGTACCGACAAACACATATTGAATAGCGGGCTGAGTTTGCTCAGGTTAGAGGTGATGCTTGCCAAGAAGAGATAGAAAACGCCTGTGATACCGTTTGTGGTGCTCAGCCTGATGCTGAGGGTTTACAAGAGTGCACTAAAGAGCTACCTCAGCTCTATCTCGATACCCTTGAAAATGTTCAAGCCTGGAACCGCCTGAGCAGTGGTCATTATGTGGCTACCGAATCGATGGGTATGGATGGTTATGATCACACCTCTGGTTTAGAGGCATTAGCAGACGCAGAGGCTGATGGGAGAGCTCCAAGTAGTGTAAGCGAGTATGATTTCAGTAGCGATGAACCTATACCACCTGTAGGGCCTCAGCACTCTCAGTTTATCAAAGATCCTCTCAAGACATGGGAGCTCGACAATGGTGGACGCATTGAAGCTGGGAGAGTTTGGCAAGAAGACCCCGAGTCTCAGACAGGTTTTAACGAAGAGCGAACTTGGCGTAAGACTGACAGATGGGGAGTCTTTTTTACCAAAGAATGGTAAAAGTCTGTTTCAAAGTCTCTTTATCATTTCAAGGTTGCTAAAGTGTTAGCAGCCTTAGCTGACAGCTGTTTGGTGTGGCTGTCGTTTCTATTTGATGCTCTAGGTTGATAGCAAACAGATAAGCGCGAGCCTCTTTTAGCGCGTTTTCAATTCTCTCTTGGTTGCCGCTAAGATCGGCGGCCACAATTTCGAGTTCTAAGGCGTTCAGGCGTCTGATGATTTTGCCCTGGTAGGCTTGATCTTTGATTTCAGACCAGTAATACCGAAAATTTTTAAGTCGATCCATTGGCCAGCTAAGATGCTCTTGCTCTCTTCGAATCCGGCGTTCTTCACGGCTCGTTCTTTTCAGAACCTTTTTATGAAACTGTATTTCAGACCGAGTCATTTCAATATTCGCCAGCGTTTTCGAAAGAGGGCTAAGTTGCGAGATGCGAAGCTTAAGTAGCCCTCTGTTTATCTCAGAAAGCTGCAACGAGTTTTCAAGCAACCACTCAAGCATTGCCATTTGTCGAAGTCTGGCATCGAGAGTTTGGCTGCCCAAGGTCTGCATGAATTCTGTAAATTCATCTTCGCCCATTTCTTCTTCGATCATAGAAGTGAGTTGGCTTTCATGTAGCCAACCTCTTTCGCCCAAGCTCTGATCAATTGTGGCATCGGTATCAACATCAGCTAAAAGGCCCTTTGGTAAAAGCATCTCTTCCATCAATCGCATTGAGCCAAGTCGTCTTATCGGCAAAAAGATCTCATCATACTGAACTTCACCATCGACAACACCTATCGGTATGGTCATGTTGAAAAACTGGAACCTCGATTTGCTCGAGAAGTAGGGCCACCTCATCACCGGGTTCTCTGGCCTGAGCCCCAGAAGCTCATCTCTTCTTTGAAAGATTTGATAAAACCAATAGTCAGATCGGACACGGTTTGAAATGATGTCATAAGGAAACCGAGTGCCGGCATAGGCTGCTATAAGAACAAAGCTATCGGGTGCAACTGCGTAAGCTGTTGCGGTCTTCCAATAGCCGGCCACGTAGAGTGGCACAATAACGAATAGGTATTTTGCAACGTTGTAAGAAAGAAAGCTCGGTAGCATCTCGGGGTAGCGGTTCAATATTCTGGCGCTCCAGGCTGACGCCAGAGCGTAGTGATCTTTTCCCATTGCCAAGAAGGCTCTTCGAAACGCTCCGTTTTGAGAGAGGCGTTTTTCAGGTGGCACATCGGCTTGGTCCTCAAATTCAGCCAAAAGATTTTCGGCCTCAACAAGCATTCGGCTCTGCAACTCAGGCGTGTACTCGAAGAGATCATCGGCATCAGCCAGATGGCTAGTCAGCATAGAGGTGCTAACAATCAGGCCGAGGGTGAGTGATTTAAAAAACCTAAAGACTGCCAAACCTAGTATATCCTTTTGTTTTGGGGTCGTGAGAGCCTTAGCCAATAGCAAAAGCCTCGTTATGCGACCTCAGCGTTTATGCTGGTCTCACTCAGCTCTCAACCATTTGAGCTACTTTTGCAGTGGTTGTGCCATTTTTTCTTAGTTTTTACTGCAATTTAGCGACTTTACAGGCCATCG
>JABSOQ010000002.1:0-10147 GCA_013216195.1 Bdellovibrionales bacterium | reverse complement strand
ATAACGCGAAAATCTGCCACCCTAGGGCTGTATTTTGCCAACTACTCCACCATCTTGCTCATCTCTTCGAGATCAATGCTACTATGCGCGCAGAAAAAAGTGCGGTCAGATATCGGCGAAGAAAACTCGAAACTGCCCTTATCTTGATAACGAAATTGACCACCAGCCTCTACTAGAAAAAGCGAAGGCGCACAGAGGTCCCAAACTCCATATTTTTTTAGAATAGAGGGGTAAAAATCTGCTTCTCCAAGGGCAACCTTCATAATTTTGTTTGCGCCGCCGTACTCGAAAATGGTCTCTGAAAAGTGATCTACCATCGGCTCAGGTGCTTCTGTGCCTGGAGACAGAATCAAAGTGTTAGTTTTCGAGGCTGGGCCGCAAGGTTGCAAAATGTTCTGATCGACGCGAAACGCGCCTGAGTCTTTTTTTGCCCAGTACATTCGAGCTTCAGACGGAAAGTAGATCCAAGCTTCTACCGGCTGGCCTAGCTCGCACTTTGCGAGCAGAATTGACCAGCCATACTGCTTCTTGCTGTAAGAGACGGTGCCATCAATGGGGTCGAGCACCCAAAACTGCTGAGCGCTTAGAATCTCTTTAGTAACTTTGCTTTCTTCAGATAGCACTGGGGCAGTTGAACTCAGCTTGCCTGTTAGAAAATCACTAACAGCGATGTCAGCATTTGTGACGGCGGTTTCGTCAGGCTTTTTAGAGACCTTTAGGTTGGCTTGAAGTTCGAGCGCAAGGCTGCCGGCCTGCTCGAGCCAATTCTTCAATTCGACGTTTATTAAGTTATGACCCTCTGTTTTTGCCACAAAATTCTCGCCTTATAATAGACCTAATGCTAGCCATCAGGTTACAATTGGGTTGGTCTGTTGGAAACCCAAAGGACCAAATATTTATTCGTATCGGTGTGAGACATCAAGAGATCTGAACATTTTTTTATTGGTCTTAAATCAAAGAGGGCACTTTGAAGTACTACTCAGGAGAAACAGTCGACTTAGGTGATCATGTTGTAGAGGCAGGATCTAAGGGAGTCGTTGTTGTTCTTGTAGAAGCCTCAAGAGCCTTACCGCCCTATAAAGCATCAGAATGGGATTACCTCTGTCGAGGGTGTATGATTCACTTTGAAAGTTCAGGTGATCTTGTGCATTACGAAAGCACCAGTAACGAGGAAGATCTCGAACTAGTGAAGCGAGTCTAGTAGTTTAAGACAGAGCCCTTAATTGGCCCCAAAAAATGCAAACCTCTAAAAAATGCGAAACCTGGTGGTCTAGTTTCACGTAGTTTGACTCACGTAGAGAGTTAAGACTTCTTCAAACTCAAAAGAGACCCTCAAACTTGGTCTAAAAAAGACCGATTTCCTCATTGAATATAATTTGAATAAGTTGGAGAGGTTCATGATCAAGTTGTCTAATTTTGAAAAGCTTGCGGTTGATAAAAAGATTCGTGTTGGTGTTGGGTACCTCATTAAGGTTCTCATCGCGACTTGTATTGCCTCTTTGCTCGCCGTTCTTTGCATTCGCGAGGGCTTTAAAGCTTACAGAGCTACCGCAATCTCAACGAACCTTTATGGTCGTGCTCAGGCAAACATACTTTCTGCTCGCTTGGCGGCATTAAAATACCTACGTTTAAATGATGCGGGTCTGGTCTCTCAAGTTTCAGACAGAATGAACACCATAGAGCTCGTTGGAAATCAAATGATAGAACACGCTGGCAGTGATGACGAAGTTCTGTCGAACATGAGAGCTATGCTAACCGACAAACAAGCTTATCAAGAAGCATTTGATGAGGTTGTAGCTTTAGAGGGAACAAGAAACCAACTGGTTTCTGAGGTTTTAGATGTCGAAGGCAAAAAGATTGAGCAACTTTTGACGTCAATCGGTCAGACAGCATTTCGTGACCGAGACTTGTTGGCTTCTCATTATGCTGGCACCTCACTTCGAAATTTACTATTGGCTCGTTTGTATGCAGCAAAATACATCAAGACCAGCTCCATCGAGGCTTCCGATAGGGTTAAAGAAGAATTTCAGATGCTCTTTAAAAACCTGGCTGTGCTCAACCAAGAGTTACAAAACACAAAGCGTAAAAGCCAAGCTAAACAGGCCGGCTCCAAAGCCAAGCTTTACCAGCAGACTTTTTTGAAAGTTGTCGAAGCCATAGAGGCTAGAGATAAACTCGTACTCGGAGTCATGGATGTAAAGGGCCCGCTCATTGCCTCAAACATGGAGAAGTACAAGCTCGGCAACAAAAAGACTCAAGACCAAATAGGCCCCGTTGTTCAGGTCGGGTCTCTGATTATCATCATTCTGACAGCTCTAGTAGGTGTGCTGTCATTCTATTTTGGGAGATACGTTAGCGAAGAGTTGAGGGCGACCAGTAGAGCTTTGTCAGGTAAGATTAAAGAATCACTTTTGAGCCTGCAAAAAACCAGTAACAAAATCATCAACTCAACTCATCAGCTTCAGCAAAATAACAGTTCACTTACAGACTCTCTGTCGAGACAGAGCAGTGCCACCCATGAAACATCATCAGCCGCAACAGAGACTTCACAATCAGCCGAGCGTGCGAAAGACTCGATGCACAGGTTGATGGAACTTTCAAAAGATGTGAGTGTGATGACTCACCAAAGCGGCGAATCGATGAGATCGCTAGTTGAAGCCATGCAAGACATTTCAAGCAGCAATGAAGATATCAAACAGATTTCGAGCTCCCTAAAGCAGATCGAAGAAAAAGTGGCAGTCATTAATGACATCGTATTTCAAACAAAGCTCTTGTCTTTTAATGCTTCAGTGGAGGCTGCCAGAGCAGGAGAGCACGGCAAAGGTTTTGCTGTTGTGGCTGAAGAGATTTCGACCCTAGCACAGCAAAGTGGTAACTCAGCTAATGAAATCTTTAAGATGCTAGAGTCTCATTTGTCTGACGTCGATCAAACAGTAGTTCAGAATACTAAAAAAGTGGAGCATGGTCTTGCTATCGTAAATAAGGCTTCTGACTTACTGGTTGAGATTGAAAAGAGAAGTCAAAAAAGCAATGAGCAGGCCGAGACTGTACTTACGGTATCAGAGGAGCAAACTCTAGCTTTCGGAGAGATAAAAGAAGCTGTTCTAGAAATTGATAAGATTACTACAGATGTCGATAGGGTGGCCAAAAGTGCCAACGGAGTGATGCTCAACCTTGGGCAGCAATCGGAGCAGCTAGAGGAAATTGTCGACCTCTTGAATTCGATAACGGCTGAAGATCAGGTGGCAAATTCGGTCGAAGAGCTGAATGCAGAGTCACAAGCAGAAGCGAGCACAAACAGAGCTGCCTAGAGCCCGTAAAAATGAAAGCCAATAGATGGCGTAAACGATGTCGCCTCAATTTCGTTCTGTAGACGGGTCAGCCTGTAGGCTGCCTCTAGAGCTACTCCGACTTCACCAATTTTGAACTCCACACCTAAGCCTGCGTATACATTGTAACCATTTGAAGCTTCAAGTGGACCATTTGAAAGAAGTTGAGACCAGCCCATACCCAGCCTGCCAAAGAGAGTTTCTAACAAGAGAAATGACTTGGCTTCGACGCCGGCATGCACAAACCTAAGTCTGGTGCCGATCTCTCGAAGATCAGACTCGTCTTGGTGAGCCGAGCCAATCACCGGGTTTAGGTAGAAACCGTAGGAGTATTTGAATGGCTCCTCAACCCACAAGTTGATCGTATTGCTTAGACCTCTGTAGGTCTCAGTTGTGTCTCCAATAGTAATTTGGTGGGTATCAAAGTGCTCCCGAGCTCTCATTTTAACTTGTTCAGCAAAACTACAAGATGAAAAAATGACTAGAAAAAGAATAACGGTTCTCATCGAATCAGGGCCTCTACTTCCATTTTGTTTTTCGTGATGCTTTGAACAATAGGGTTCTTGTCGATACCAAAAAGAGACACCAAAAAACGGTATTCATTCTTTTGCTCTTCAGAGATATTTGCTGCATGGCTAAAGTTACCCTTGTCTTCGCTAGCATATGAGAGGTGCTTGTCGATCATCTTGTGAGCGATCATAGCAGCATCATTAGATGAAAGTTCGAGCAGCTTGGCAAAATAGTAAGAGAGTTCTGAGTAAAAAACTTCTGAGCCAGGCCCTTGACCGGTCAGGTTTTGTAAAAGAGTCGATGAAATCTGATCTGTTCCACCTGAGCCTAGCATCTCGCCAACTTGCTGCTCAATGCCAAGGCTCTTAGAGTATTCACTGACCTCGAGCGCCAGCTCTTCATCTCCTCCGACGAGAGCTGACAGATTCTCGCCTTCGACCCCTAAAACAGCAGACAGCTCTTCGGCTTCTAGCTTTGCGCTTCGGCTTCCATCATTATTACCGGCGGCCTTAAACTCTGCTGACATTTCTTGAACCCGAGCCCAAAACTGCATCATCTTTTCGCGCTCAATATTCAAAACCTTATTCTGACTTTTTACGATAAACACAATGCCCTCATATACTACTAATACGAAAAGCCCTAAGGTGATGAGGCCCACGGTGCTCTCAGTTGCTGAGTCGGTGAGCCTTTTGTTTGCAAGGTCTCTTAGAATTGCAGCTCTCTCAGCATCGGTTTCGCCTTTAGCGAGGCTTATCAAAATCTCGTAGCCTTGCTCTCCATAGTAATTGTTGTAGGCGAGTTTGAATTCCTTTTGGGCCATATAGCCAATGTAGCCAGCCATCAGAGGTGCTAGTAAGAGGCTTGCTACCGGGGGCAGTAAAGCGATCAGGCCACCAACAATCAAGCCGGCTCCGAACCCAACAGCTGCTTCCGTCAATTGCTTCGATGCAGTCAACTTGTAGTGTTCGGCTTGTTCACACGAAAAGCTAGTGCCGTACTTCTTAGACCTCGCATTAGCTTCGCCCAGTGAGCTGACAGCATTTTTAATTAGAGGTACGCCGGCTGCTCCGGTGGCCGCGATTAGGCCAACCAGTATAATAGGGCTACTGATGATAGCTGTACCCCCAGCTAAGGCAAGGTAAAGAGATACAGCAAGAAGGCCCGCTCCGCCGAACAGGGCTGCGTTTTGAATTCGGAAGCTGTTGGTCTGCTCTACTTTGGCTCGCAACCGTTTCTGGTGAATCATGGCTCCAATAACTGTTGCTTCTGTTTGAGAGATCGCTTCAAACCACTGTTTGGCAAGCTTTTGGCCAGCTTCGGAGGCACTGCCTCCTGATGTTGCGATTTGAGTTTGATAATACTCATTGAGCCGAGACATGAAGGCGTTTGCTTTTTCTTTTGTGATCCAGTTCTCTATTGAGCCTGATAATGTAGCACTGATAGCCTGATAAAGGTCACGGTACGAGAGCCATTCGTGCGCTTTAGTGTTTACGAATAAGAATTGATCAAGTTTGTCGAGCTGAAAGCTCATGGTGATGTCATCAAAAAAAGCTCGGCCTACATTTTTAGCCGCATTCTCAGCTCTAGATTCGAGTTGAACAAGCTTGGCCTCTAGTTCTGTATTGAACTGTTGAGAGCTCATACTATTGAGGCCAGTCTTAGAGTTTCTGATAAAGGCTCGTCGAGCCTTCGATACTGTCTTTAGCTCAAAATTGATATCTTCAAATCTCTTTAGGCCCAGATCACTCAAAACAAAAGACTCATGAAAACTGCAAAAGCTTTGGTCTGGGTAAACGGGCTTCAGAGGCCCGTTCAAGTTCAGGCGAGTGCTGGCCCCTCCGGCTAACGCAGTGGTGGTTGAAAAGACAAATAGAGTGCAGAGAGCTACTCGAAACCAAAGTTGCCGAGTCATGAACTTTTTCTCATCGTCATTGTTGAAAGAATTATGCGTCATTTGCTTTCAAACAAATGCTCTTCAACGGGTTGACGCATTTATATCAAAAGCTTTGCACTCATTTTGCGTCAACCGAGAATGTGGCGCAATTGATTTACCTAAAAACTCCACTTTTTTTGAGTTGATCGATTGTCGAGTCTACAAGGTTCTCAGACATGACAACCGTAAATCGGAAAAAGGAGGGATACATGTCAAAACTTATGGTAATTATCGCACTACTAGGAACGACTTTCGCTGCACACGCAGACAGAGATGATGATAGAGAAAAGCTAAACAGAGCTAAAGCTGCTTACGCACAGGGTGTAGAAGCTGCTCTAGAATCAAAGCTTCTTGATAAAAGAACTTCAAAAATCAAGTTCCCAGGAACTGGTACTTATATTTCTGCAAACGGCGTATGTAACGATGGTGAGAGCATTCACTCAATCTACCCAATTCAATTCTGTGTTCAGTGGAGAGCAAAGGTTGACGATGAGTGGAAGTACTTCGATTCAAAACGCAAAGCTGAGGGCCGTAACGATCGCTCTGTGACTTGCACTCGTAAAGTTGATCGCTTTTTCTCGCACCCAATCAACTACACTAAAGAGGTCTGCACTCTTTGGAGAGCAAAAGTCGATGACGAGTGGAAGTACTTCGATACAAAGCGTAAAGCTGAAGGCCGAAGTGACAGAAACGCGACTTGTGTAGAGACTGCAATGGTGGCTGCCTCAATGCCTACTACTTACAAGATTGATTTCTACGCTAAAGACAGAAAAGATAGATTTGATAACGAATGGTACGTTGGATCTTACGGTTTCGATGTACAAGCATGTGAAATGTAAGCTTGATTCCCCTTAAAGTATTCAAGTTTGTTGGTTTGTTGATCACCCCTTTTTTAAAAGGGGTGATTTTTTACGTTTGGTTAACGCCAGGCTATTAACAGCAAGTTCACCAGATCATTGAGTGTCATTTGGGTGAAGCAGACGAGATTGAAATCAATAATTTCATATATTTAAGGTGATTTACCTGCGGTGAACGTTGTGAAGAAATGTTCACATAGATGTCTAGAGTTCTGACCAGGACTCTTGTTTACTTCAGAGCGAGGGGTAGTATGAAGAAAATAATTTTGGGGGCTCTGGGCAGTATTCTTTTTTGCCAAGCTGTGATTGCAGGTGAGTTTAGCGGGGGAACCTCTGGCTCAGAAGTTTGGGGTGGTTGGAA
This sequence comes from Bdellovibrionales bacterium, assembly GCA_013216195.1. GTDB lineage: Bacteria > Bdellovibrionota > Bdellovibrionia > Bdellovibrionales > UBA1609 > JABSOQ01. The sequence goes on along the minus strand of JABSOQ010000002.1, from coordinate 3,157 downwards.
CCGCCCATTGGATTCAGAGTTCATTCTCGACGCTCTTGTAGATGAGACCATCACCAAAGAGACAATCGGAGTACATTACTTCAGCAGACAAGATCGATTGAACCCACTGACCGATGTTTGCGTTCGCGATGACATGATAGAGTATGTTGATTTGCACTCTAGGCCTGGCTGGCAGGTGCCTATTGTCACTGAGTCTGAGCAGTGCACACAGTTTTCGGCAAGAGTTGATGGTGAGCGAAAGTTCTATGACACCCTCAAGCAGGCAGAAGGCCGCAGGGGCGATCGTTCAGTTCGGTGCGAGCGAGAAGAAATGGTCGAGTTTCGTAGAGACACTTCAGCTAGAATTGCCTTTTATGATCAACCCAACAGCCGACGTGCTAATGGTAGAGGGGCTTACCTAGGCTGGGGTATCGTCAAAATACCAGAATGCCATAAGTACAATAACGCCGAGTTCTTAGAATTCATGTCACGTGTAGATGTTCAATTGAGAAGGTAGAGCTTTGTTTTCAGAAGTTTCATCTCAACAAAATGAAGAGAGTTCGTCGGTTTCAATGCAAGCCGATAACGGCACCTCTATAGTTATGACTGAGCTACAACATCTACTGAACGACTACCGAGCTAAGCATCCAGGTCTTTCATTGTATCGGCTGTCTGGCTTAACTGGAGTGAGTGAGCCGACCCTTCGCAGGATCTCCTCTGGTGATTTTCGGCAAGTATGCCAGACGAAAAACCTTTTAGGTGTATTGAAGCTAGTTTTCAAAAAAGACAGTATAAGTGAGCTGATTGCTTGCACCTCGGGTTTTATTAAGTCGCACCTAGAAGAGAGGTTTCCGCAAGCGTCTCTAAAAGAAGAGATCAGTTACCGTGAAGACTTGACCGAGAAGCTCTCTGAGCCCTTGAAGTATCTGGTCTTCAAGAGGATAGATACTAGTCATTCAGGTGTTTCTTTATCTGAAATTAGAAGAATGTTTGGTGACTATGGCGTTTTAAAGTGTGAAGAGCTTATTGACGACCAGTTAATCAAGAGTAGTGATGGTGTATTGAAATCTAGTATTGCTTCTTATTGCATGTCGAATGAGTGTTTTGTGAAGAACTTTAAGTCTGTGGCTGGCTACATTAAAGCCACTGCAGACATCAAAGGGATGCCCTATCTTAGGCCTCGTTTTGCAAACTACTCTGCAGCCTTGAACCAAAAAGGGTTTAAGAAAGCTCAGAGGCTTTTAAAGGAAACCAATGAAAAGATGGGTCAGATTCTAACAGAGCCAGAGTATAAGGGCTCAATACCGACCTTCTATTTGAGTGCCATAGACTCGCTAGACACAAAGTTGCCCCACGAATTTTAGGTTCTTTAGGTCGTTTAGGGGAGGAACCACCCTAATCGATTTCATTTTAAAGCTCTTTTTTGGCTTCACCATTGAGCAACTAATGTAGTTGGCATAGATTCAAGTGGCATTGCTGGCTTGTGACAAGCTTTTAGCACCAAATCTACGCGCCCCAGCTCCTAAATGATCTGGTGGATTTGACTATTCCGGAGACTCTGGCAGCCTAGGGTTTAGCTAAATTTTAGCAGGAAGAGTCAGGTATGAAGATTGTATTGGGGTTAGCCTTAGGGTTTGGTGTTGGTTTCATCGCGGCAGTGTTTTCGCTGCCTTCGCCTAGCCCACCAGTATTAATGGGTGCAGGTTTGGTTTTCAGTATGACGCTCGGGCACATAGCCATGGATAAGTATATGCTTTCAAGAGGCAAAAAGCAGACGTCAAAGCAGGGTGCTCAAGAGGGAGCTACGAATGGCTGATTTAATTGGAGTGATCATGTGTATGGGGATCGGTGCAATCTGTCGACTTTTTGATGTGCCTCTGCCAGCTCCACCTAATTTGATGGGAGCTCTGTTGGTCGTTGCTATGACCTCAGGTTATGTTGCCGGCAACTATTTTTTTTGAACTTTGGCACGCACTGGTGCTAGCCCTTCTTTGTGGGTAGGGTTTAAAGAGACACAGGTTTAGACGATGAATGATAGTGAATTGAAAGAGGCCATAGGCCAATTAAAGGGCTGGGAGCTTGTAGATTCAAAGCTACATAAGCGTTTCAGTTTCTCTTCTTTTTCTGAGGCTTTTGGTTTTATGACTCGTGTGGCGCTAGAGGCCGAGAAAATGAATCATCATCCCGATTGGACAAACAACTACAACCGAGTTTTGGTGGATCTGTTCACGCATGACGCTGGCAGAGTTACTGAGCTAGATGTTCAATTGGCTAGGCATATGGATCAGATCAATTCTTGATTTTTAGGCCTTCATCGAATTTGCGATTTTTAGAGAAAAAATAAGAGAAACAGAAGGGTTTGAAGATGACTCGAATAGTTGTGGTATTAATCGGCATTCTAATTTCATCGGCTTCACTGGCCGAGACCTATACCGTAAAAGTGTTGAGTAAGCATGAAGATGAAAAAATGGTCTTCGAGCCTCCTTTTTTGAAAGTTGAGATTGGTGACACGGTTGTTTTTGAGCCGACAGAGCCTGGTCATAACTCCAAATCGGTGTTGACCCCCTACGGTGCTAAGTCCTGGGATGGAAAGCTCGACAATAAGATCGAAGTGACGCTCGAGACCGAAGGTGTTTATCTCTACGAATGTACGCCACATAAAAGCACAAACATGGTGGGTGTTATCCAGGTCGGTTCAGCAACGAATTTCAAGAAAGCAAAAGAGTTTGCAGAGCAGTACCCAAGCTTCTTTTCATTCAACAAGAGTCGGTTTAGTGATTACATAAGCCGCGTTGAACAAGCAGAAGGGGCCAAAGATAACTGAGCGACTGTTTAATCTTTTATCTTGTTTAAAAAGCCAGAAGTTTCTTTGGTTGGCGTCAATTTCTTCAGGCACTTTAGAGTAAAAGTCCCAAGACCCACCTAGGTAATACATCACCACTGAAGCCTGCCAATTGGCATTCGACCAATCCAGTGTGACTGAGCTTTGTTGGCGATAAGTAGCATTGGTGTTCGATTGGCCTGGGTAAAGATAGTAGGCTGGGCCAGCCGCTGGTTCGAACTCGATCGATACCAAATTTGTTTGGCGGTCGAACTTCACTTGTAAGTAGATCTCTGAGCCCTGTTCGTAATTTGGATCAAACATAGAGTGGCTGCTCTTACAATCAATTACCACAAG
>JABSOQ010000198.1 GCA_013216195.1 Bdellovibrionales bacterium | reverse complement strand
CTACATTCGGGTAGATAAAAAAGATCAACATCAAGCCATTGCAATGGACTCTAGCATCTACAAGCCCTTTTGCGATTGGGCAGTAGCACATCAATGCCACATTCTGTTTGGCTCGAACCCTGTACAAGTTGAGCAAGGTGTTGAGAATGCTACAGTCTGGGTTAAGCCAAATGGCGAAATTGAAAAGCCCTACACCAAGATTCATTTGTTCGATGTAGATGTCGAGGGCCAAAAGCCCGTGAGAGAGTCAGATGACTTTGTGGCTGGCAGTCAGCCACGAATCATAACTATCGAGGGTTGGAGATTTGGTCTCAGTATTTGCTACGATCTTCGGTTTCCAGAGCTTTTTCTAGGTTATAGCAAACAGGGGGTCGACCTCTTGGCAATGCCCGCAGCCTTCTTGCAGCCCACTGGTGAAGCCCATTGGGAAGTGCTTCAGAGGGCAAGAGCCATCGAATGTCAGGCCTACGTTGTTGCTGCAGCTCAGTCTGGCGAACACCAGGCCCATGCAGGCACAGCTGTGCGTAGAAGTTATGGCCACAGCCTGGTAGTTGATCCATGGGGCAAATGTCTTGCTGACCTTGGCTTGGAAGTTTCTAGCAAGCAGATGGTATTGAAAGCAGATCAGCTCAACCGTGTTCGTAGTCAGATACCGATGGCGAACCACAGAAAGCTCTAAGGTTTCTACAAAACGGGTGCACAGTCAGCGGGAATAGGGCATACTCTCGTTATGAAGAGTTTGGTATTCATTTTAGCCCTGGCTTTAGTGTCAGCTCCGGCGATTTCGCAAGAGCAAGAAGAGCTATCTAGTGACGAGCTTTCGCTGCAAGACAAGGCGAACAAGCGCTTGTACCCTGGTGGGCCTGATGAAGAGAAACTCAAAGTTCTTGATGGCGTCTCCTCTGCGACTGCTAACCTAAATAGCTATCAAATTGAAAGAGAGGTCTATCAGAGCCTCTTTAATGAAGAATCTCAAAAGTCAGAAGACGAAGAGTAAAGAGAGCGGAACCCCATGCCAAAATTTATTGCTGTTTCCTCTAAGGGTTTAGGGCCCTCATTGGCTGAAGAATTGAAAGGCCTATCTCTAAAAGTACTAGAGCAGGGCGAATCGAATGTCACTTTTGATAGTAACTGGGCTGGTTGTTATAAGGCCAACTTAAGAAGCCGAGTTGCAACAGGTATTCTTTTGCCTGTGTTGGACTTTCCGGCTTACCAACCTGAAGACATTTACAACAACGCGATCAAGAAACACGATTTCACAAAGTACTTTAGAAGCATCGATGACACTTTCACTATTCAGGCGACTACCTCTGACAGTAAGCTTCGAGATCAGCGTCTAGTAGCCATGACCCTAAAAGATGCAATCGTTGATCAGTGTTACAAAAAGTGGGACGCGAGGCCTAGCATTGACAACGCCAAGCCAAAGATCATTTTTTCTATACGGATTTTTAAGAACAACACTTCTATCGCCGTGGTTACCAACGGGGCGAGCCTTTCTCAAAGAGGTTACAGAACTGAGAGAACCGAGGCCCCTTTAAGAGAGCATTTGGCCGCTGGTTTGATTCAGCTTACTGACTGGGACGGCGAAGCTCCCATAGTTGATTTGATGTGCGGATCGGGTACCTTCTTGATCGAGGCAGCTCTTATGAAGAGGGGAGTGAGCCCTGGTGTAGACAGAGGCGCTTTTGCTTTTCAGCATTACCCTAGCTTTGATGAAGAGGCATTTCAGTCTTCGGTTGATGAAGCTCTGGAGGCTGAAAAAGAAGTCGATATTGAAGAGCCGATGTTTTTTGGTTTTGATATTTCAAGTAAGGCACTCGATATAGCGAAACGAAATGCTCAGAGGGCAGAGGTTGATGATATGATTTCGTTTGCTCGGGTACCGGTTTCAGCTCACAAGCAATGCCCGACAGAAAAAAAGGGAATCGTCTTGGTGAACCCACCTTACGGTAAGCGCCTAGAAGACTTGCACACCATTCAAGACATCTATCGTGACCTTGCCTTTATTCTTAAGCGTCAGTTTAAAGGCTGGACAGCCTGGATCTTGTCTGGCGACAAATCGTCTACGGCGGCGCTGGGCTTAAAGAATTCGAAGTCTTACACAGTGTACAACGGAGGCATTGAATGCCGCTGGCTGAGGTACGAGATTCGGTAAAGAATGCATATTTGTGCCTTTAGTCGAAGCCGCAAATTTAGGCTACGAATTGAAATTGATTCACCTTTTCTAGCCTAGATGTATGAAATCTTTGATGTTCCCCATGAATCGGCAATGTTCGTTTTCTATCGCCTGAAGAGCTGGTAGACCGAAACGATCTTGGGGGGCCGGATGAATCTATTTAAACAAGTTTTACTTTTGGGTGTTTTGCAATTGGCTGTTTCTGTAACGAGTACTGCGGCGGTTGATGGCTGTGTTGAGCCTGGTGATATTAATGATGACCGACTAAGATACTGGACATGCCGCCTCTGGGAAGATGGCTACAAGCTCAAGTTCGATGTCGAGGGCTACAGCGAAACCTTTTTAAGAGACGGTAGAAGCAACCGCTCCACATTGAGTATTCTCTCTATTGGTGAAACCTGGGTTCGAATTTATGTCGGCAACACTGTTAGGGCTCAAGCCTACCGTTCAACCCCAGAAAATGATCAGGCTGTTGGCAAATACTGTGATGGGCAAGACGTGATAGACAGTCTTTTAGATTTCGATACCCAATTGGAGCTCCATCAAGACCCTGATAGCACGGGCTCACTTGTGGGCGATATATCAGGCTTTAAGCGCTTTAGCTGGAGCAAGCCAGATGGCTCTGAGGTGGTGCTTAGGTGTAATAGAAAGTGGTTTTGATCTAACTTGTTGCTAGGCTCTGAGTCGATTGTAAATCATTCTCAAGGCGGCATTTTCAGTGAAGTGAATTTCAATTGAGTTATCCGCTTTGACCTCGTGTGACGTATGCTGTATCGGGCTCTAATCCGCAGGGAGCTGTCAGTATGATTTGTGTAAAAAAGTTGATTATTATGGGTGCTGTATTCATGGCTTCGTTTGGTGCTTTGGCACTAGAGCCCCCGTTGTGCGATGAGAACAGTACGGGCTACGACGTTTGCCAGAATTATCGCTATTGCATTATGATGGGCCAGCTTATGGGCGAGTACACTAGCTCTTATTTAAAGAGCACTTGCCGTGATAGGGCCAAAGATGAGTTTAATCTCACTGATAAAGAGTTTGATGAAGCCTTAGAGAGTGCAACAATCACCTGCAAAGACGAACTGTAGCACTATCTCGACTAGCAAATTCCGAGTAGAGAACTACTGGCCTCTTCATATACAAATGCCCTGAAGAGGCCAATAAACCTAAAAGCCCTTGCAACCAAACTTACCGACGCCTTTGATCCTTTAAGCTGGGCCCAATATAGCCCCGGTATGATGTGCACATCCAGATGATGGTTGAAGCCATTGAAATCAACACAAAAGTGCTGAGCTTTGCTAAGCCTGCAACGTTTGAAACCATAACATAGTCTTGCTGTAGTACCCAGATAGCCAGGCCAAGACATATGTAAGGTTTGAGTTCATACACAACTCGTTCCATACGGATCTCCCTTACCTTTTGAAGCCCAAGATCTAGAGCGCTGACAGTTGGGGGCTGAGCAGGCCTAGGGCCAGGGTTCTCCAATTGGTATATGTTGACCGACTACCGGTTAGACTCACTGAAAAAAATGTGGTTAAAATGCAAAGAAAAATTAACCGGAAACTAGTTTGGGGAAACATAAGTTGCCAACTTGGAAACAATATTCAGAGAAGCAGAGTTGTTATCGCCTCTTTGCTATACATAAGAATTCGAAAACGTAAAAATAAATCGCACTGCTTAGCTCGATATTAAAACAACCCTATAGCCAGGCATTTGCGGCTCGTGGGTGTTTCTTGGGCTGAAAAGTTGTTTCTGAATGATGTATGTGTTTAGTCAGGATCAAATGTACACAGAATACTTGCGACCCGGCTGACTCCTCCGGCTGGAGGGAAAAGGTTGAGTGTTCCGTTGTAGACTCCGGGGTTGGGCAAGTTGCTCTCGTAAGAAACGATTTCGACACTTCCCACATTTTCAGCAAAGTCCACTCGAACCACACTTCTTGAAAAGGCTCCGATGTTTGTTTGAAACAGTGAGTACTCTAAATCAGACTCACCAGTTTGAATGCCTGCAGCTTTTAGCATTTCACCTCTTGCTTCAGTGTATTCCGCGCCATTCCGTGTGTAGTCTCGAAAGACGATGCCCAAGACGCCTAACCCGTCTTGATCTCTACCGCTACAAGCCACTGTCGGTCGGCTTAAGAGTTGAGCGGGTTTATCAGAGTTTGCGACCGGGCTGTAAATGGCACCATTGTAAATCGCATAGGTTTTAGAAACGGTAGCAAACAAAACCTCAGTAAGAACAATTTGAATTGTTACACCTGTGCATTCATCTGTGTATAGGGCAGTCTTTGATCTTTCGGGTACTACGAGTGTGGCAAGAACTGTAAAATCTTGCGGGCTTGCATGAGGAGCTCCAGAGCAACCAGATGTTTTCGAGTATCTTTGGTAAGTGCCTGGTGTAGGTTGATTTGAGAAAACTTTGAAGAGGTCTTTGATCTCAGGATCTTTGTTATCATAAATGCCGGTGTAGCTTTCACCATTACCTGAGGAAGAACTTTGGGCTCTTAATGCCTGATCAACCGAGTTTCGGTCTGGTTGGCTATTCTCTGCGCAGCTGATCACAGCAAGCAATCCAATGCTTAAAACCAGCAAGCTTAGTTCTCTGCTCGCACTCCATATCTTCATATTTTCGTCACCCTTGAAGCAGCCCTTTGGGGCTGCCAATTCACAAATATGTCCCAGTCTTAGACTTAGCGTACCATTACGGCACGGATACTGAGGATGAAATGTGAGTACCACTCTCAGAGTGAATCTACTGGTAGATCAGTGTCTCAATTTGAAACATTGGCGGCAGTCTTAGCCTGCTACCGATTCACTGAGTCCGCATGCAGCGGCTACTTCAAGATACGGCTCACAGCTGGTGCTACCGGGCCAGTTCTCTCGAGGGTCCACCAATTGTCTCGTGGCACTTCGAACAACGAATACAGTGTGTTCACTAGATTTTTGAAGTTGATGTAGTGATCGAGTTTAAATTCACCAGGCTTTTCGTTCACAGCTTTTTGCAAGCTGTAATCAAACGGCTTTCCAAACACCTTCTCTTGAATCGGGTCAATTTGCAGGTGGGCTGCCGACAGCTCTTCTTCTGACGATTGAAAATCTGTTCCTCCAATGGTTTGACCACCTTTAATGCCTTTGCCAGCAAATAGAACTGTGTTGTTGAAAGTGTTGTGATTGGTGCCTGTATCATCAATCGGAAAGCCGTCGATTCTCATAGTTCGTGAGAACTCACTAGTGATCATAACAGTCGTGACATCAAGTAAAGAGCGGTTTTGGTCAAAGGGTGTGCTCTTCAAAAAATCCATCAGCGTTTTAATCTCTTGAATGGTGTAAGAAAAAGTTGTGGGTTGCGCTTTAGCGCCCACTGCGCTGTGAGTGTCAAACTGCGAGTAGCTATTGAATTGCGCCGAAAAGCTGACTTGATTTGCAAACAATTGAGCGAGCATTGCAACAAAGGCCTTGGTTTCGTTCTTAACCGTTGAAAAGTCTGTGTTGATTTTTGCCAGACGCTGACTCAATTCGATTGCCTTGTCACCAGCTGAAAAGAGTCTTTCAGCGCCCGCAGAAAATCCCCCATTGCCAGTTGCGATCTGCTGGTAGCGTGACATCAAAAACTGATACTCTGGCTGAGAAAGATCTACCGGATTGTTGCAAAGAGTTTCTACAACTGTCTTGAGGTCGTGAGGCTTGAGCTCGACCATGCGTTCACCATTGGTGAGGGTGACAGAGCTGCCG
>JABSOQ010000197.1 GCA_013216195.1 Bdellovibrionales bacterium | reverse complement strand
GCCCATAACGTCGTAGAACTGTTTGTGAAGGTCTTCTTTATTCTTGATTTCAGCACCCTCAATAAGCACAGATGGCATATTTCAATACTCCCTAGCCAGAATTGTATTGTCTCTGAGCAGTGCTGTCTATGGTCTGAAAAGCAGTAGAGATTTCAGTGAGGCTAGCGAGCGGCCGGCTATTAAAATGAAGTTCTTATATCGTTGAAAGTAAGGCTGTGGAGCGTCGCCAATGGGCTTTTTGACAGTCTGCTTAAACTCTGGTGGAATGGGGCTCATTCACAATTCTACTTAGGCAACACACATGATAAGTTTTCAGCTTAACGGAGAAGAAGTCTCTGTAGATGTACCACCTGATACCCCATTGTTGTGGGTCATCAGAGAGGAGTTAGGTCTCACTGGAACCAAGTTTGGTTGTGGCAAGGGGCTTTGCGGAGCCTGCACTATTCACATGGATGGGCAAGCCACTCGTACCTGTGTGTTGCCGGTTGTAGCAGCAACGGGTCGGCAAGTGACAACTATTGAAGGCCTTTCGAAAGAAGGGCCCACAAAACTGCAAAAAGCCTGGATCGAGCACGGTGTGCCTCAGTGTGGTTACTGTCAGTCTGGCCAAATCATGCAAGCCAGCAGCCTGCTGAACAATACAAAGAAGCCGACAGATGAAGAGATTGATCAAGCTATGTCAGGTAACATTTGCCGATGTGGCACTTATTGCAAAATCAAAGCCGCGATTAAGTCAGCTGCCGAAGTGCAAACTGGAGTGTCGTCATGATCGATAAAGAGATTGCTCGAAGAGACTTTTTGAAAATGGCAGGGGTAACAACAGCGGGTCTAATTGTGGCGATACCGATTCCGTCAAGACGTGTACATGCGAAAGAGATGGCTTCTGATTTTTCCCACATCTACTTGAGCGTTGGAGAACAAGAAGGTGATTTCACCTTTGTCATGGACAAAGCTGAGATGGGCCAAGGTGTAGTCACGGGCCAAGTGACCATGTTTTGTGAAGAACTCGATCTCGACCCGGCGAAACTGAAAGTTGTGCCAGCTCCTGTGAAAGACGTTTATGGAACACTCAACGGCATGCAGATAACCGGTGGTAGTACCTCGACTCCTGATCGCTGGGAGACTCTTCGGATTGCAGGTGCAAATGTTAGAAATGCTTTTGTAGTGGCAGCAGCCCAGAAGTGGGGCCTAGATCAGTCGGTCTTAAAAGTTGAAGATGGTTTTGTGATGACTGCCGATGGCAGCAAGCGAGCCTCATACAATGAGCTTGCGAAAACAGCAAAGGTACAAGACGTCGAAAACCCGAAGCTGAAGTCTGCTGACGAGTTCAAGTACATCGGCAAGTACCAACAAAAGGTGGACGCTGAAGAAAAATCAACAGGTCAGGCAATGTTTGGTATCGACACGAATTTGCCAGGCATGCTCAATGCTGTCGTTTTAAGAAGCCCGGTTTTCGGCGGTAAAGTGAAGTCATTCGATGCCACTCAGGCCCTGAAGATGCCAGGTATCAAGAAGGTGTTTGAGATCTCTACAGGGGTCGCGATTGTTGGCGAAAAGTACTGGCAGTTGACGAAAGCTCGAGATGCCGTAAAGGTCGAGTGGGATCTTGGAGCCAACGAAGGTTTAAACTCCGAAGACATCTTAAAGAAGTACTCTGAGTTGTTAGACAGTGGTGATGGTAAAGAAGTTCACTCAGAGGGTGAGGCCGCAAAAGTTTTTGAGGGCGAAGAAGGTGAGTTGTTAACTGTCGAGTACGATTTGCCTTACCTTGCTCATTCGACAATGGAGCCCATGAATGCCGTGGCTCATGTTACCGATGACAAGTGCGAAATTTGGACAGGCACCCAGGGGCCGACCAATGTTCAAAATGAAGCCGCTCATTTTCTCGGTCTTTCGCGAGATGATGTGACGGTCTACAACGCCAAATACCTAGGGGGGGGCTTCGGCCGCCGCAGCACTCAAGATTATCCTAGAGAAGCCATTGAAGTTGCGAAAGTTATGAAAGTGCCTGTTAAGGTCACGTGGTCTAGAGAGGATGATACTCAGTTCAGTCCGATGAGACCAATTAGCAAGCATAAACTTCGAGCTAAAGTCAAAGGTGGTAAAGCTCTGGCTTGGGAGCACAAGATTGGTTGCGAGTCTTTGATGCAAGAGTTTTTACCTGCCATCATGCCTCACATGGTACCTGGCTGGATGCCAAAGTTCTTGAAAAATAGCGTGGCCGGTATAACTGGCGGCGTGCTCGATATGTTCAACGTTCATATGACTACAGCTGAAGGGGCTCACCACGATTACAAGATGCCTAACCAGTACATAGGGGTTGTCGATCAAGAGCTTGACATACCGATTCACTTTTGGCGCTCGGTTGGTCATTCGCACAATGGCTTTGTAAAAGAGAGCTTTGCAGACGAAGTGGCCCATGCGGCTAAAGTTGATCCTTACGCATTTAGACGAGAGATGTTGAAAGACAATCCTAGAGGTCTCGCAGTGCTCGACAAGGTGGCAGAGATGTCAAAATGGTTAGAGCCCGCTGAAGAAGGTATTTTTCGAGGCATCGCTTATCACTTTTCTTTTGGCTCTTATGTGGCCCAGGTCGCAGAGGTGAGCGTTGAAGATGACCAATTAAAAGTCGAGCGAGTGCATTGCGCTATCGACTGTGGAGTTGCGATTAATCCTAACATTGTTACCGATCAGATTGAGTCTTCAATAGTCTACGGTTTATCAGCAGCTCTGAAAGGCAAAATTGAGTTGAAAAATGGTGGTGTGGCTCAATCAAATTTTCACAACTATCAGGTTCTTCGTATCAACGAGGCTCCAGATATTCGAGTAGAGATTATGCCTTCAACTGTAGCTCCAATGGGCGTGGGTGAGCCAGGGCTTCCTCCGATTGCTGCAGCTGTTGGCAATGCGATTTTTGCAGCCACAGGTAAGAGAATGAGACGCATGCCCTTTTCTTTGAGCTAGAGAATTAAGGAGTAAACCGTTGCGTGAGTACCGAGCCTTTCTAGATTTTGTATCGAAACGCCAGGGTGAAGAGTTCATCTTGGCGACTTTGATCGAAACCGAGGGCTCAACCTACCGCAAGGCTGGTGCCGAGAAGATCATCTCGAGTTCAGGAGACTCGGTAGGTTTGATCAGCGGTGGGTGTCTTGAGGCCGAGATCGTAAAGTCCGCGTTAGAGGGTGAGAGCGAAGAGTTCACATCCACGTTCGACACCCGGAGTGAGCAAGATCGGCTGTTTGGTTACGGCATTGGTTGCCAAGGTAAGCTAACTCTTGAATTCAAAAAAATGAATTGGCAGAAAATATGCGAGCACCTTGAGAGGCAAGCCGCTCAAAAGCGTTTGTTTGTTCATGTTGTAGGTCTTGGGCCTGATTTAGACCCCTTAAAAGATATTTTTGAAAGTCTGGGTTGGTGGCAGACTTTTTACTCTTGCCAAACTGATTTGGTAGATCAAAGGGCAGCTGAGGGCTGGGAGGCGAGAAAGCTCAGCTCTGATATGACTATTGAAGTTGAAGACCCAGAGCGCACAGCGGTGCTTCTCATGTCTCATAGCTACTCAACCGATCTAGAAGTTCTGGCTGGTCTTGTGAATTCGCGTTTGCCGGCTTATTTGGGTATTCTCGGGCCTAGAGCAAGAAAAGAAAAAATGCTCGAAGACTTAACAACCATTTACGATTTAACTTTTCCTGAAGAACGCCTTGAAATTCTGCATGGGCCGGTAGGGCTAGATGGCATCGGTAGAGGCGAGGCTGCGATATCGTTGTCTATTGGAGCTGAGCTTCAAAAAGTGTTCTACGGTGATCATGCCTGAACCACGAAAACTAGTTGCGGTGATTCTGGCAGCGGGCGAAGCAAAGAGATTCGGTGGCTGCAAACAGCTAACTGAAGTGAACGGCAAGCCTATGATCTCTCATGTGATCAAAGCGTTAGAGTCGCAGGTTGACAAGGTTGTGGTCATCACTGGGGCTTACCGCGAGCAAGTCGAAGATTATCTAAAAGATAAACGGGTAGTCTGCCATTACAATGAGAACTTCTCATCCGGTCTATTTTCGTCGGTTATTTGTGCGGCCAAAGTCGCTGGGGCTGACAAGGCTGATCTTTTGCTCACGCTAGCTGACCTTCCTTTCGTAACCGCAGAAGACTACTCAAAGTTAATTGAGCGGGCTGTGGGTGAGGTGATGTTCTCGAGATTTCAAGGTTCAGTTGTTGGGCCACCTGCTGTGTTTCCCTTTGATCAACTTAGCAGGCTTGAATCGGTTAGTGGTGAGCAAGGCGCAAAGCATCTGTTTAAAGGTGCAAAGACCCTAGACTTACCGAACGCATCTCGAGATATAGACTCGAAGTCTGATCTTTCATGAATCAGTAATTAGTATTTCACTTTTTGTCTTAGGTTCTTTTTGTCGGAGTGAATTTTTTTGTCTTTAAGGCGCTGTTCTTTTTTGGCGCTAGGAACCCTTGTCGGCTTTCGCCTTTTTGGGGGTGTAAGTGCCTCGGCAATGAGTTTCTTGAGCCTTTTAAGACACTCCTCTTGGTTCTGTTTCTTTGAGCGGTGAACTTGTGATGAAATCTGAAGGCTGCCGTCAGCCTTGACCTTACTGCCGGCTAGCATGATCAGGCGGTCTTTGGCTGATGTGCTGAGCACAGGGTTTTGTGCAAAAAACCAAATCATAGTGACTCTCGATTCGGTGGTATTTACGTGCTGCCCGCCCGGACCAGTGCTCTTAGAGCTCGTAAACATCAGCTCCCAATCTTGTACGATCAGTCTGTCTTTGATTTCGACCTTTGCCACACAGGAATGGTACTCTTTATCTGATTGTGAAGCGAGCAATTCCTGAAACTAAGGCCTGGGTGGCACCCCTGGGGCGGTAGTGTTCAGGCAGAGTTAAAATTTGAGTAAAACCGATTTGCTCACCAGTCGGAGTTTGCAATGGGGCCTCTGCAAGAAGTTGATGCACGTATTCGGTCTGAGGGTCGCCAGGCTCAATGACCTCAATGCTCGACTCATCGGCACTCTTAATGAGCTGGATGTGAGGCTCCACCGGAGACAAGTCGTCTCGAACCAATATCATAAACAGGGCAATAAACTGATCTTCTGCGGGCTGCATCTCTTGCATAGGTACACCGTAGGCAGAATCAATTGTCACTCGATCACTAAATGGGGCATCAGCGAGATCTTGTGAGAGACCAGACGGAAACTTGAATTCAATGTGGAGCACGTCTGGGCCGAAGATTCTGTCTGCAATTTCGAGGAACTGACCAGCAGAGACTCCGTAGCTACCCTTTCGTCGGCTAATGTGATCGGCGGTGTTGGTTGAGCGGCGCTCTTGAAATAGAATCTCTTGGCCGTTCGCATGGGCCACTCGTTGCCCAAGATCTGCCACACTAGATTGCTCGGTGACCAGCTTGATGGCAGCATCTAGGTTGCCGAGACAAAGCTCTCCGCATGCACCGGCAGGCGTGCCAAGGTGACTATCATCAGCAAACAATTGGGCCGCTCGCATTTGCTCTAGCGCCTCATCACAAGTCATGGCCTGGCTATTGGCTCCGCCAAGGCTGGCTCCTACCAATAGAGAAATAGCTATGAAAACCTTAAGTCTTTGAAAAATTTTTGAGACCAAAACAAAATTGGGCCTCAAGTGGCGATGCAACCTCAAGCTAAACCTCATTTTAAAAAGTTAGAGACTACAAGGGCAACGGCTATGCCAGACGAGAGGTCAAAGCCTATCGACGTTTCATGTCAGTACAGATATCTCGTGCTGTAGTGGTCTGGGCTTACTGATAGATAACCTCGGTCACAGCTCCAACAGAGAGTGCCGCTTCTGCACTTAAGAAGAGGTCTTCGACTTGCATCAGGTTGCCTTTGCCATACCAGCCTTCGTCGCGAGGTTGAGCCATGTATCTGGCTTTTAGCTGAGCTGATGCCCCATAGTTTTCTAACAGGCCGAAGAACTCATCATTTATAGC
>JABSOQ010000196.1 GCA_013216195.1 Bdellovibrionales bacterium | reverse complement strand
AATTGCAGTCAGGGAAATGATTGAACGTATTCGCCTTCCCTAGATTGGATTAGTAATCCATATCCATTCCGCCACCGCCACCGCCACCTTGGCCTTGGCCTGATAGAGCGCCAGCTGTGTTCATTGATTGACCAGAGGCACCGGCTAGCCCTGCAGCATCCATGAAGGCTTGCTGGCTTGTTGCGCCAAGTGCTGCACACATCTGCCTACCTTGAGTAGCTGCCGTTTGTGCGTGATCTCTGTGGCGCTGAGCACCGGCAACGTCTTGTCTATTAATGGCATTTTGCATTTGTGTGTTGTGATGATCCATACTTTCTCGGCAACGCTCTTCACACAGGGTTGCCGCTTCACCACAGATAGATCCAATTTCATTTTGAATTCCAGCACCCATACCTTGGTTGCCAGCGACTGCTTCGGCGTTGTCTACCGAAGACTGCCCGTCTCCTGTGGTGGCTTCGCCTGCCCACTGAACGGCTGCCATACCTTGCAGCTGAAACTCTTGCTGACACTGCTGAATTGCTCTCTCAGCTGGCCCAATGCAGTTTCTCTGCACATGAGAGAAAACGGCGTTAGCTGAAGGCGCCGTCAGCACCATTAGCATTAAAGAAAAGAACGCATAGATTTGGTTTTGTCTTATCAAAACACTCTCCTTCAATATGTTCCTTGGATGACTCACTTTAATATTATGACTCAAGATTAAACATTTGTGTGACGATTTTTGGAAATGCAGCCAGAAATGCCCATCTACCCACCTAGATTCAATACCTTAGCAGTACCTGTGTCTCAGCCTGAGACAGCTGTCTCAGCAAGTAGACCTTTCAAATCGGTTTTTGAGTTGCCTCAGATCAAGCAAAGGGCTAGCACATAGCCATGGAGAAACTGGCTGGCATCTTGGGGTTATTTGCATTTTTAGGCTTTGCCTACGCGCTCAGTGAGAATCGCTCACAAGTGAATCGCAAGATCATCTACTGGGGCTTGAGCCTGCAATTGATTCTTGCACTCCTTATATTAGGAGTGCCGGCACTCGGCCTGCCAGGCCCCCTGAAGTTTTTGTTTCACTTTGCCAATTCAGCCATCGACTCAGTGATTGCCTTCACTGACGTCGGCTCACAGTTTATTTTTGGAAGCCTTCTCGACAAATCGAAGATGGGCCATATCTTCGCTGTGCAGGTACTGCCCACTATTATTTTTATGGCCTCAATTATGGCTGTTCTCTACCACTGGGGAATTATGCAAAAGATCGTGCAGCTGATGGCAGCTAGCATGCAAAAGCTCATGGGCACCAGCGGGGCTGAGTCCTTGTCTGTGGCTGCCAATGTGTTCGTCGGCCAAACCGAAGCACCTTTGGTGATACAGCCTTTTTTAAAGAACATGACTCGCTCTGAGCTGATGGCCGTAATGACTGGCGGAATGGCCACCGTAGCAGGCGGCGTGCTCGCCGCCTATGTAGAGCTACTCGATAACCGCATTGAGGGCATTGCAGGCCATCTTTTGACGGCGAGCTTTATGTCTGCCCCTGCTGCGCTGGCCTTTGCCAAAATCATGGTGCCTGAAAGCAAAACTCCAGAGACTATGGGCACCTTGCCAAAGTCATCTGCCATTGCAAAATATGGCAACACCATTGAGGCCGCTGCCGCGGGAGCTGCAGAAGGTCTAAAATTGGCGGTGAACGTCGGCGCCATGCTCCTTGCCTTCATTGCCCTAATGGCTCTCTTTAACGGATTGCTCGCAGCCGTAGGAGGCTGGCTAGGCTTTGGCAATTGGGGTGCTTCTTTGGTGCCTGAGGGCTTGGCTTCAACTGGTGAAGCGCAACTGAGCTTGCAAGTGATACTGGCTTACTTGTTTGCACCGGTCGCATGGCTCATGGGCATCCCCTGGAGCGAAGCCTTGCTGGCTGGAAGCCTACTTGGCGAGAAAATCGTAATCAACGAGTATGTGGCATACGTTAGGTTTGCCGACCTTGGCGAGCACTTCTCTGAGCGAAGCTCTGTGATATTAAGCTACGCTTTATGCGGCTTTGCCAATTTCTCATCTATAGCAATTCAAATTGGCGGCATCGGAAGCCTTGCCCCTAACCAAAGATCTGAGCTGGCCAAACTCGGCATTCGCTCTGTCATTGGCGGAAGCCTTGCGGCCTTTTCTACTGCCTGCATAGCCGGCCTGCTGATCTGATCTCCGTGGCATGTAATAACATATAAGATGATGAAGACTGGCTAAAAGCCATCTAAGCAAGCTTTGAGTGTGCTCTTTTAGACCTGGCTCAGCTATCACTCCCAAAAGAGACTTAGCTTTTATATTGAACTTGCCTAATTGCCCTGGGCTGGCTGAGCGTCGAAATTGAAAATCTCTTCGCTGCCCTCGTCTCCTGAAAACGTTATCTGTATGGGCTGACAGCAAACCTCACAGTCTTCAATGTAGCTCTGCGCCTCCTCTGAGGGCTCAAGAACCATCGATATATTCTGCCAACAATAAGGGCAGGTAAAAAAGTGCTCAACAGGTACCATAGTCAAAGTCTCTCGCTTTTGCTGAAGCCTTACAAGGTGTGCATGAGAGAGACTATAGATTGCGTCGGTTTTCTTCAAAAGGTCGCAGTCGTGCTGAGGTACCAGATCGAGATCTCTTGATCGTAGGCCACGACCTCGATACCGCCATAACGCTCAACCATCGAGTCGATTGAGTAGCCTGTGGTGATTGACCACAATCTTGGTATAATTTGAGCGTTCAGTGATAAGTCCATCGTGTACTGGTGAGTTCGAAAATCAGAGTTGCTAAGCGTTGGCTGAGCATTTCTGGCAACGGCTTGTTCATACCCAATACGAGCATAGCGAAGAGAGGCTGCAGTTGAGAGCCTATTGGTGAAACTGTACACACCGAGAAGCGAGCCACCAGCCATCCACTGCCTAAGAGGTCGAGGAGTGCCAGCGCCCTCATCTGTGATCGTAGTCGTAAACTGATTTATGTAACCGCGAACAAAGGGTCTCACTGAGAAATAGGCCTTGCCCATGCTGGTTTCGAAAATAGCGGTGAGGCCAGGCTTTGTAATGACACCTTGATCACGTGAGAACTCCGAAACAGGCAGAGTTGTGCCAAGCGTGTAGCGAAAGGTCCAATTGTCGATAAAGCTCATGGGGTTTGAGAAAAACCGTAGAGCTGAATCTGCAGCCTGAATCTCTTGTTGGCCAGGGTTCAGTTCGTAATACTTAATCACAGGTTGAAACACCTGAAGCGAGCCCCAAGAAAACCGGTTTGAACCAATAAAGTAAAATGCACCGATGGTTTCCGAATCTTCTCTCACACCAAAATAGTGATCCATTGTGGTGAAGATTCTCCAGGTCTTTTGGGCTCCTTTTTTGATTTTGGCTGTCGACTGCGCCTCAACGGCAGCATTCTGAGCCAGAGCTGCTGGCGATATACCAGCTGCCACCAGGCCCACCAACAGACTTGTCAAAAGTGAGAACTTCAGACGGCTTATTTGCACTCAGGCACCCGACCTTCTTTCACACCCCAATAGAGCATGTAAGATTCACGAATAAAGGCCTTCCAAGGCTCGAGAGCACCAGGCTCAATACCATTTACGTCATTGTTGATCATTCGCTCAACAAACTCGAAAGTGTAAGAGTTCTGAAGCTCTTTCATCAGGTAGTAGTTACCATTGATCTCAATCATACCGATCTTCTCATTGGTACCCGCTACGTCTTGATAACCTGAAGACGAACTCACTTGGTTCGAGCTCGGGCATAGCATTCCCCAGCCTAAGTTCTCTGGCAATTCATCGGCATCGGCACAACGATACTCTTCACGGTTTTGAGGGTTCAGGCCGATCTCTTTTTCAAAAGTCGCTGGCGTAAAGCAATCGACTTTGATTCGGTCTAGCAAACGTGTGTCGTCTCTGTTGTAGAAGTTGTAGGCGTTCAAAGCAAACAACACCCTACCAAAGCCCGAGAACCCTGGAGTCATGTCGATTCGAGCCGTAAAGGTGTTCTCCAAAACTCGATCTACTGTTGGGCTTAAGATTGAATCTTGCGCGAACTCCACGAAAGACGTGTAAGCCCGGTAGCGATTCGGGTTGTAGAACAACGGAGAGTCACCCATCAAGAAGAACATCGCGTAAATCTTGTCAGCCGAGATCCCGATCTGAGTGATTTCACCAGTCCAAGGGTCATACTCTGGCAGGTAGTCTTTTTCTGACCTTTTGTAGTTCACTACACCATCGTAAAACGCAGCAACAATGTTGTTCGCTTGCGCTACATCCATGTTGATTCTTTGCTTCACGAGATCAATATCTTCGCCTGTGACTTTACCCTGCCGTCTTAGTTCTCTGTCGAGCTCCGGCGGCACCATACTGGTAGTGTAAAGGGCCAAGAACTTCTTCATGGCGTACATTCGACCAGCAATACGGCTCGCATAGCCTCTGGTATCCCAGTAAGGTCTGTCGAATCTCTCGTTCATCACGTAGTACATCAGGTCATAGTCTTCGACCATATTGAGTGCGATCTCAGATGGAGTGGTGCCATGATCCCAAGTGTTACAAAGGGCGTTCAGCACTCGGTGCTCATCAGTACAAAACAAGTAGCGCGTGTTGTTGATCTCTGACAGATCAATCTTGCGGTCTGAATAGGCATAAACGAGTGCTGCCTCATCGTAGTTCTCCCAGCTCTCATCAAGATAGTACTCTTGCTTTAAATTCTGGTACTCCATTACCGACGATGTCGTCTGCTGACGCATGATTGTCTGAGGCTTTCCATCGACCATTATGACATCTTCGTAAGGCTCGCGAAAGTTTCTCTTATCAACAGAGCCATAGAAGTTGTGTCTCAAGCTCAAGTTGTGACCAAATTCATGTATAGAAACTCTGTACATAATCGAATTGATCGCATCTTCTTTCGAACGACCTGCTAAAAGCATTTGTCTGGCATCTAAGAAGTGATCTTCACCAAAGTAGACCGTAGAGTTTCTTTGATGGTTGTGACCCTCATGAAAGAAGCTCAAATGATCATCTAGGCCCTGCATCGCGATCGAGAACTCATCTGATTGAAGCAGAGTACCTGCATAAGGGAACTCTTCAACATTACCCAGCACAGAGGTGTCGAGCAAATTCGGCACAGATGTGCTTGGCTCAGCTCTCAATGGACCAACTGGCTCAGCCGCGCCATGCCCACCTGGTAGTGGTCTCGCCGTAAAACGAGACCAACCTGGGAAACCATAGGTAAATTCTGGCAAGATGTCATAGTAAGCATCCATCGCCTGAGGAGTGTTTCTCATTCGCTCAGAGGTGAATGTCCAAGCCTTGCGGTAGTCTGAAGGCTGCAAGACGTTTTCTGTCTTAAGAGTCCTCGCCATCTGTTGAATCAGTGGGCTTGATTGAAAGATCTCATCGTTAGTCTGACGCTCAAGATCGCTAGCCAATCTTTTAACCATAACCTCGAGGTAGCCAGTCCAAAGAATTGTGTTGGCACCAATGATCTCACCGGTGAACGGGTTGGCATCACTTGGCCCGTAACCAAAAGGTGCTCCCGGGTCTGGCTCATCATAAAGCTTTATGAAAGAATAGCGAATGTCGCCAAACTCTTTATCGCCGTCATTTTCTTTAATTTCAAAGCAAAGGCCCGTGGTGCAAGTGTTGTTGTCGGCATTGTAATTGTTCAAGCCATGCTTTTTGAAGAGTGCATTGGTCTTTGCGAACACACCCCTTTCAGGATGGTTCCAGATCCACTTCCACTGCTCAGGGTAATCTTTTGCAAAGTAGAAAGTATGTTGCTTCTTTGGATGCCATCTATTTGCCAAAATCGTGATCTCTTGCGGGTACACAAGACCTTTGTTTTCAACAACAGTTTGGAAGTACCCGTATTTCTTCATAAGAGGGTCTCTCTCGCCCTCTGCATATACCATCGGCTCGTAATCAGAGGTTTTGGCTCTCATGAATGAGTATTTAAAATGTGCCGTGAAAGTGTAATCACCTCTTAGCCATTTTC
>JABSOQ010000195.1 GCA_013216195.1 Bdellovibrionales bacterium | reverse complement strand
CAATTTTAATAGATCAAGTTCAGGTTCTTGGTGGAGAGATCGCTGGCCGTGAAAGAGTGGCTGGTATTGTTGGAGGCATGAGCGCTAATCTAAACCCTGCCAACGTCACGATTTCGAGAGCCTTGAACACGGCAAACATCACGGGTAGCAACAATTATATTGGTGGCGTCGTGGGTTATGCATCTGCCACAATTCAAAATGTTGCCAATACTGGCAAGATCACTAGAACGGGTGGCAACAATGTAGGTGGCTTGGTCGGGTACTTCAGAAATGGCACCCTTTCAGGAACCTCAGCCGCAGCCACACGTGAAGCAGTCACTGCGCCAGCAGTGCCCACAGCAGCTCTGCCAACTGTTGATAGCAATGGCGATCCTGAGTCTTGCTACAATACGGGTAACGTCGTAGGTGGAGCAGCAAGAAACGTTGGTGGCGCGATTGGTTTCGCTTACCGAGACTTTGATGGGCTCACGAGTTGCTACAACTCGGGTAATGTCAGTGGTGGTGACCAGTACGTTGGCGGTATCGTTGGCCAAGCTGAAACGAGTACTATCAATGACAGCCTGAACGTAGGAAACGTGACTGGCGACGAAGACTATGTTGGTGGTATCGCAGGTCGCATTCAGAGTCGCAACACATCATCAGTGCAGAATACCTACGCAAGCGGTACGGTCATTAGTAACGGAGAGGCCCCTACCTATGTTTCGGGTGGCGTCGCTTACTGGGAAGGCACTGGTGGCATTACAGACACTTGGTTCAACGGTACTATTCAAATTTTGGATGCAGACGACACTGCAGCAACAAGCTACGTTGGTGGCGTGGTTGGTGACTGGAGAAACAGTGGCTCAACTTGTTTGAGATGCTCAGCTGCTGGTACATTCACAGTTTCGATCACAGCCGGCCGTGCAAATGATCACCTTTATGTTGGTGGGGTTGTCGCTTACAGCCGTGCAAACATCACAGAGGCTTACGGAGATGTGACTATTAGTGCTCCTGAAGTCAGACGTGTTGGTGGTCTCATTGGCTACCAAGATCGTCGCAGTATTGATGACTCAGAAGCCTTCGGTGATGTGACCGCATACAGCGAGGTTGGCGGTTTACTTGGGCATGCTCGCGATCAAAACGGCACGATCGATGATTCTGGGGCGCAAGGCGATGTAACCGCAGTAATTGGTGGAGGTAACAATGCCTTTGCTGGTGGGTTAGTCGGCGCAGGCGGAGCTTTTTTGACCAACTGTTATGCCTCAGGTGATGTCACTGCAATTGATGGTAACTATGTTGGCGGCCTTGAGGGTGGTCGCGATAGCAGTTGGAACCGGGCCATTCAAAACTCGTTTGCAACTGGTGATGTCGATGCAGGCGCTGACAGCGAATTTGTAGGTGGTATTAGTGGCTATTTTCAAGCCTATCAGAACCGTTTTGTAGACAATTTTGCAACAGGAAGCGTGAGGGGTGGAAACCGAGTCGGTGGCTTAATCGGTTTTGTTCGTAGAAGACAGACCAACTCTTTGCGACGCAATTATGCAATAGGCCAGGTGATAAGAGCAGCAGGTGCAACAGGTGCTGACAACCGCTTTGGACCAATAGCAGGTGAATTGAACAACAATACCAACTCTACTGAGTCAGGTACAAACTTCTACCTTGCGACCAGCCTGCCTATCGATGAAGGAGGAGCTGCGATTGCTTCACCGAACTTGACGAATGTTGACCCGCTCACTGATGCTCAGCTGCAAAACTCGGCAAACTTCACAAGCTTCGATTTTGGCACCCCTGTATGGGGGATGCCGAGTGGCTCTCTGACTCTACCAGGTGAGAGCGTACTTTATACCTACCCTGTGCCCGAATGGGTTGAGTAACCTTTTCAGCTCAATTTGGCATCTGAGCTTGGCTGATCAAGCTCAGTAAGCCAAGCCATCCGAAATCGCTGCTAGATGTTGAAAACTCCACTTGTCGTGAGTAGGGTGGGTTATGACTTATTCAAGCCCCAATTTTTTGTCTGAAGAGAGCCTGTTAACATCTGAAGAGAAAGCCCTTCGAGATTCTGCTCGAAGCTTTATTCAAGCTGAAGTTGTGCCGCTTTTGAGAGAGGCCAATCAAAATGAGGTGTTTCCTGAGCATCTGGTTCAACGCTTCGGAGAGATGGGCTTTTTAGGAATTAACCTTCAGGGCTACGGTTGCCCTGGCTTGAGTGATGTTTCTTATGGGCTGATCATGCAAGAGCTCGAAAGGGCTGACTCGGGCATACGGTCTTTTTGCTCTGTACAAGGTGCCCTTGCTATGTACGCCATTCACGAGTTTGGCTCAGAAGAGCAGAAAAACCGATGGCTGCCCGAGATGGCTAAAGGCCAAAAGGTCGGTTGCTTTGGCTTAACTGAGGCGAATGCCGGCTCAAACCCAGGCGGCATGAAGACGCACGCTGAAAAAGTTGAGGGCGGCTACAAACTAAATGGTTCAAAAATGTGGATCACGAACGGTGGCTTTGCAGATGTGTTTGTTGTTTGGGCAAAACTTGAGGGCAATATTCATGGTTTTCTAGTCGAGAAGGGTATGAAGGGGCTAGATATCCAGACGATGAAGGGCAAGTTCTCTTTGCGAGTGAGTCTCACTTCAGAGCTCTATTTCGACGATGTGTTCGTGCCAGAAGAGAACCTTCTGCCGAAAGCAAAAGGGTTGAGAGCACCGCTCGGCTGTTTATCGCAGGCCCGCTATGGCATTTTGTTTGGTGTTGTAGGTGCTGCTCAAGACTGCTTTTTGACTGCGCTAGAGTACTCAAAGCAACGTGAGATCTTTGATAAGCCGCTATCTCATTATCAAATAACTCAAGAAAAGCTGGCTAACATGTGCAATGAAATTTCGAAGGCACAACTTTTAGCCATTCATTTGGGGCGGCTAAAAGAAAAAGGTGAGCTACAACCAGAGCAGATCTCAATGGGCAAGATGAACAACTGTCGTATGGCCTTGGATGTGGCTCGCACTTCTCGTGAGATTCTCGGTGGTAATGGTATTATGGATGAATACCCGATCATCAGGCACATGATGAACCTGGAGACTGTGAACACTTATGAGGGCACAGAGGACGTTCATCGTTTGGTTATCGGTCACGCACTAACCGGCCACTCTGCTTTTCGCTAGGTGTTAGACGTTGAATCTGAACAGCATGATATCGCCGTCTTTGACGTCGTAGTCTTTTCCTTCAGAGCGATACTTGCCCGCTTCTTTCACGGCAGATTCAGACTTGTACTCAAAAAGGTCATCACAGTGAAAGGTCTCAGCTCTGATAAATCCTTTTTCAAAATCTGTATGAATGACTCCCGCCGCCTGAGGGGCTTTTGAGCCATCGCGCACTGTCCAGGCGCGAACTTCTTTTTCGCCAGCAGTGAAGAATGTAATGAGGTTGAGTAGCTGGTAGCTTTCACGAATCAGCCTGTTAAGACCAGGCTCCTCGGCGCCGATGCTCTCCAAAAATTCTTTCTTTTCACCCTCTTCTAGTTGAGAGATCTCACTCTCGAGTGAACTGCAGATCATAATCGTGTTGTTGTTTTCTGAAGTCGCTCGCTCTTCAACCTTTTTGACAAGGTCGCTGCCTCCTGCTGAGAACTCATCTTCACTCACGTTGCATACATACAATATTGGCTTTGCGGTCAGTAGGTGAAGCTCCTTGTAGAGTTTGACTTCGGCCTCGTCAGGCACAACAGTTCGAGCTGCCTTGCCGGCCTCAAGGGCATCATAGACCTTTTTAATTAGGTTGTACTCAGATTTAATTTTGGCATCTTTCGTTGTTTGAGCCACTTTCTCGATCTTTTTGATTCGCTTCTCTACAGTTTCAAAGTCTGCAAGTAGTAGCTCAGTGTTGATCACATCAATATCACGAATCGGGTCAACGCTGCCTGAAACGTGAATCACATCTGAGTCTTCAAAACAGCGAACCACGTGAAGAATCGCGTCGGTCTCTCTGATGTTAGCTAAGAACTGGTTTCCGAGGCCTTCGCCTTTTGATGCACCTTCAACCAGGCCTGCAATGTCCACAAACTCCATCGCGGTGGGGATTTTATTTTGGGGTTTTACAAAGTCAGAAATTTTCTCAAGCCTCTGATCAGGCACAGTGACCACGCCAACATTTGGGTCGATAGTGCAGAATGGGTAGTTGGCAGATTCTGCTTTTGCTGCAGTCAGCGCGTTGAACAGAGTGCTTTTTCCAACGTTGGGCAGTCCTACGATTCCACATTGCAATGCCATTTAAAAATCTCCTCACTCTAAGGCTAAGAATGACTCGAGGCCAAATAGGTCAGCACTCTCTTAGCTATGAATTCATGCGCTCTAAACTAATTGTAGTCTGCGAGAAGGTAAACAACTAAATGAAAAGTGCAAACAAACGGAATCGACCAGGCCGTGTAGGGGCTAGCTCTTTTCAGGCGGGCGGTTGTGCTCGTTAGCTGCAACTTTTACCCCTGAATTGAGCCAAGTCTCGATACCATCACAGGCTCGGTCTAAGAACTCAGGTATATCCTCGAGTTCAGGTTTGCTGAAGTTCGACAGCAAAAAATTGGCAACTTCCATGCGGCCACTTGGTCTACCGACTCCCATTTTTAACCTGGCGTAATCTTTACTGGCAAGAACTTCATGAGTGCTCCGGATTCCGTTGTGCCCCCCGTGCCCTCGGTCTCTTTGAAATTTGAGAGCGCCAAAAGGAATGTCGACTTCATCATGAATGACGAGCAGATCATCCATGTCGACATTGTAGTAGTTCATAAGAGCCCCAATGCTGGCCCCAGACAGGTTCATAAAAGTCTGCGGTTTTACCAGAAGGCAAGATTCAGAGCCCAGTCGAGCTTTCAGAGTCAGAGCTTTGTGCTCTGACCGAAACTGAGAGTCGGGGGCATTGCCTGTAAGGGCATCAATGGCCATAAACCCAAGATTGTGTCTGGTAAGCAGGTACTGGCTCCCTGGGTTTCCTAATCCAACGATCACTTTCATGGCTGTATTCCCTCTGAAAAGAAAAAAGGCGAACCTAAAAGGTTCGCCTATTCAACTATCAAAACAATTCGAATCTCGCTATTCCTTCTTTTCGCCTTCTTCAGCTTTAGGGTCAGCTAGCGCGGCTTGTGAAGCAGCTTCAGCAGCTTCAGCATCGACGACCTCTTCTTTCACTTCTGAAACTGTCGCAATAGTGAGCTCAGGTGCAGTTACAATCTTAACGTCGCCGAGTTTCAAGTCAGAAACGTGAAGAGCATCGCCGTTGTTTAACTCAGAGATATCAACATCGAACTTCTCTGGAATCGCAGTAGGCAAACACTCAATTTCGATTTCACGTCTTACTGCATTGAAAACGCCACCGTCTTTTTCACCTTGTGATTTGCCAACGAAGTTAAGCTCTACGTTCACAGTAACTGAAGCCGTCATGTCGAGTGCGTAGTACTCAAGATGCAAAGGCTTACGAGAAACTGGGTGTACATCCATAGTTTTTTTCAAAGCTTGCATGCCGTTCAAGCCTTTTTCATCTGAGCTCAACGAGAAGATTGTGTTCTCGTACTTTTGAGAGCTGTACTTCACAGCATCTCTTTGCTCGATGTAAAAAGAAACAGGCTCTGTCTTTGGGCCGTAAACGATGGCAGGGATGAAACCCTTCATGCGTAACTGGCGAGCTGGTCCCTTACCTGGTGTTCTTGAAAACGCCTTAAGTTCAATTTTGTCATTTCCGCCCATTTTTTTCTCCAATTCAATTCTTACTCAAAATCAAAAAAACACTAGCTATCAAACAACGCGCTCACAGAATCGTAAGTGTAGATTCTTCGAATCGCCTCTGCCACAACAGGAGCCAAGCTAACCACCTTGAATTTGTCGTCTTTGGCAGCTTCCTCTTGCAAAGGAATCGTGTCAGTGACCCAAACTCGCGAGACTTTACTCTCTTTTAGGCGGCTAATTGCGGGGCCAGAAAGCACAGGGTGCGTCGCGACTGCAAACACATCTTTTGCCCCATTATTTAGCAAACTGTCAACAGCTTGGCACAAAGTTCCCGCCGTATCGATCATGTCGTCGGCAATAAT
>JABSOQ010000194.1 GCA_013216195.1 Bdellovibrionales bacterium | reverse complement strand
CCCCCCAATATTTAATTTATATATAAAAAATATTGAATGGATATATAAAATTAATATTTACCAAATTCATCTTGATTGTTGCGCGCTATCAGCACAGCGCCATCAGAAAGCAAATTCTGAATTGCTGTTGCGGTGTAAGGAGAGTTGTACCCCTGCAGTATTTTTGAACCCGCTGTTGTGGGCTGACCTTTCACGTTGAAAAGATCTTTCACAGAAAACGGTATTCCGAGCAAAGCGGCTTTCTCGCCTGCCATCAATTTTTTGTCTGCCTCTTCAGCAGAAGACATTGCGGCTTTTTCGTCGACAAAGACAAGCGAGTTCAATGCCTTATTTGTCTTTTCAATTTGTGAAAGCGACTGCTTAGTTAACTCTACTGAGCTGATTTTTTTTTCTGCCAGCAAAGCCCTCAATGAGCTTAGTGACTGACCAATTACTTCTGACATCACGACACCACCGGTGGCACTCGAAACAGTCGGCCTTGTAACTCAGGAGCTTGGTCAAGTACGGAATCGGTTACAGCATCTTCGGCAACCTCATCAGGTCTCGTACTACTTTGATCTTCTACTGGGCTCATCAGAGGCTCGACACCCTCAACGTTCACTTCATTGATTTTTTCGAAATTTTCGCAAGCTTCTGCAATCTGTTTTTGAAATCGCGAGATTTCAGATTCATCAAGATTGAGCCTCGCCAACTTGGCAGTTTTGATGAGGTTCTCTTGGCTCACTACGATGTGGTTGGCTTTTGACTCTGGCTGATCAGACATTTTTAATTCCTTGAATCTAGCTAAAGTTTCGAGTGTCTCTCTTTATGCATTTGTGCTAATTTCGGCCCATGTCTAAGCCAGCAAAAAATGAAGCCCGAAGAGACGAGTTAATTGAGCTTATTAGATACCACGATAATCTCTATTACAACGCAGACACTCCTGAAATCACAGATCGAGAGTATGATAAACTCTATGCGGAATTGAAAAAAATAGAGGAAGATCAGCCTAGCTTGGTAAGGGAAGACTCACCCACACAACGGGTGCCCGGCCAGCCACTAGACAAATTTGAAAAGCAGACTCACACCCTACCCATGCTCTCGCTGCAAAACAGCTTCGATGCCGAGGACCTTATGGCCTTTGATGGCCGAGTTAAGAAGGGCCTAGGCAGTGAGGATGTGGTGGAATACTACTGTGAACCCAAGCTCGATGGGCTAGCAATGGAGCTTATTTACCGGAATGGGCGACTTAGCGGTGCTCTCACCAGAGGAGACGGCTACGAGGGTGAGCTGGTCACTGAAAATGTGAAGACTATTCGAACGCTGCCTCTGGCTTTGCCTGAGAAATGGCAACACCTCGAGCTGTTTGAGATTCGGGGCGAAGTGCTGATGCTCAAAAAAGATTTTGGGGCTCTAAATGATCTCCAGCAAGATGCCGGTCAAAAGACATTTGCAAACCCTAGAAATGCCGCCGCTGGTAGTATTCGGCAACTTGACCCAGCCATTGCAGCCGGACGCCCTTTGCGAATGTTTTGTTATGCCCCGGGGTCTACGCCCAATCTCTCGGTTGAGACCCAATCCGAGTTTATTAGCATTGCCAGAGAAATGGGCTTACCTGCTTTGGCTTGCCTCAGTTTTGCAGATTTCAAGAAGGCCGCTGAAGCATTTTTAAAGTCAAAGTCTAAGACCAAAAAACCATTCACAAATCTCTCAGCCATTTGCTCGGGTATCGAAGAGGCGATTTCTTACTATGAGCTCATACAACGACTCAGACACGACCTACCTTTTGAGATTGATGGTGTAGTGATGAAGGTGAACTCGTATGCCGCTCAAGAAGAGCTCGGCTTTGTGTCTAGATGCCCACGTTGGGCCATGGCTGGTAAGTTTGAGCCAGAAAAGGCCACAACTCAGGTTGAAGATATCATTGTTCAGGTTGGGCGAACTGGAGCCCTTACCCCTGTGGCTATCATGAAGCCCGTTCAGGTTGGCGGAGTCACAGTGAGCAATGCAACCCTTCACAATCAAGATGAAATAGATCGCAAAGATGTGCGAATCGGTGACACTGTCTGGGTGCAGAGGGCTGGCGATGTGATTCCTGAAATTATTGAAGTCGACAAATCAAAGAGGCCCAAAAGTGCAAAACCATTTCTGTTGCCTGAAAACTGCCCCGTTTGTGGGGAGCCTGCAGAAAAAGTTGAAGGCGAAGTGGTCACGAGATGCACGAATCCGACTTGTCCTGCGGTCGTGAGAGAGGGGCTGAAACACTTTGTCTCAAAGAGGGCAATGAACGTCGACAAATTGGGCGACAAGCTTATCGAACAGATGGTCGATGCCGATCTTATAGAAACCTTCTCAGATCTATACAAACTCACCCAAAAAGACATTTTGACTCTTGAGAGGCAGGGTAAAAAGTCTTCTGAGAATATTATTGCCAGTATTGAGGCTAGTAAAAAATCGACATTGCCGAAGTTTATTTACTCTTTAGGTATCAGATTTGTTGGCGAGCAGACTGCTAGAATTTTGGCTTCTGAATTTGGTTCAGTCGAGAGCCTGCAGGAAGCAAATCTTGATCAACTCACTGAGATTAATGACATCGGACCAAAGGTTGCTGAGTCGATTGTTAAGGCCTTCTCGAAACCAAAATTTCGAAAAGAGATTAACAAGCTTCTCAATTCTGGTATTGAGTTTGAAACCACAGAAGTGAAGCAAAACAGCCAGATCTCTGGCAAAACTATTGTGGTTACTGGCACGTTGCCAATGGGTAGAAATGAAATCAAAGACTACATCACTTCTCTTGGGGCCAAAGCTGGCTCGTCGGTAAGCAAGAAAACTGATTATCTGTTGGCTGGGGACTCGGCGGGTTCAAAACTCGACAAAGCTCAAGAGCTTGGGGTTGAAATACTGAACTGGGAGCAATTTCTAGAGCTAGTTAAGTAAGACACCTTTAGTGGTTAAGTCGGTTTCTCAAGCGATAGACCGACTACGCAACCATCTAAAATGCAAAACGACAGGCCCTTTTGATCTAAATAGCATAGCGCTCAAGAAGCCTGTCGTCTAAGCAATTTTCAATTCAAAAGACTAGAGATGATCAATTACGATATCGCGAGCCATCACCGTCTTGCGGTTGTCAGCCTTAGCGCTCTCGTAACCTTTTTGACATAGTTTCTCTACAGCTTTGCTTAGTACTTCAATAGTTTCCCCTGAAGTGTTGCACTCGCCGTTTTCTTTGATGAACTTCTTAACTTTACTTGTCACTACTAATACTTCAGCCATAGTGGTCCTCCAAGAGACTCTGTTTGGTTTGATATCTAATTGAGTTAACAACGCACTCAGTGCTTGTCTAGCCTCAATATCAATTATTTTTGATCTGAAAGCCAACACAAGCCACCCTGACGCTGCGTCAAAGGTGCTCTGATACTGCAGAATTAAAGAATTGTAGGATTCTGCGTCTATGGCGCGCTGCGGTCAAAAGTATGGTCGGTGTATGCCCGTACTTAATCCGAATGAGTAGTTGTGGCTTCCACCAAGATCTGAGTGTCTCTTGGTAAAAGCTGGGTACAACACTGTCTTTGCTGGCGACGATCATACCTACCTTGATTTGAGGTGAAATATTTTGAGGAATTCGAATTCGTACTTTTTCTGCTAGAGCAGTTTCATATTCAGTAACTGTTCTGAACCCAAATTCTTGCATGCGTTTTTCTCGCAAGCTAGCTAGACCCTTTTGCCCTGCTCGCGCGATAACTGAGTGCAAAGGGGCACCGGCTACTATTGTGAAAATGGCATCTAGATCGTGAGCGAAATCATCGACCAACGTGCTTGATACGATTGCTCCCGCACTTGTTCCCAAGATACCAAAGAACTCTTGTTTGTATTTAGCACGAATCACCCGAAATGCTTTGACTGACTTTTCAATCACTCGCTGATGTACTGCCATTTCGACCGACTGCTCGTCTGATCCAGTATAACTTTTCAACACAATTGCAACATACCCAGCCCTACAGAACATTGTTGCGTAAGAGCGATCTAACTGGCTCACACCACCAGTGGGCGGGACAATGACAATGAGCTTGTTCCACTCTTCAGCATCGTTGTAACCATAGCGAAAAAAGTTAACTTGAAAGCCGTCTCTTGTTTTTAAAAGAAGGTTACGACCTCTATCACAATCGTATTTGCCATTAACTGATTTGGCTTCGGCGCTCAAAACGCCAAATGCTAAGAACAAGCAGGCTACCGCCTGACTAAAGATGGTCTTCGCCGACATGAATTCCCCCCAGGAACCTATGGTGTAACCGACTGAAAAGTTGGGGTCTAGCTAACATGTTGCAACAGTGGCTTGTTCCAAAGTTTTCTCGTGTTTACTGCCACGCGTCCTGAAATGGCTGCTTAAATATTAAACTGTATGTCCAGTATCTAGTCAGATTTGTTCAGCAATTTCGGTGCTTTGACTCTATTTTCGCTCTCAATGACCCATTATTAGGCACCGATCTTGCTCTATTTTGAGTCATGTCGAGAAGCTTTCAGCCTCAAACCCCCATATCTGAAACACAGCGCGGTCTAGATGCCGTAGCTAAAGCACTGTTCGCCTTTATTGTCGTTCTGTCTATTATTTGGGCTGCCGCTGCAACTAGCTTGCTCCAGCAGGCATGGACCACGGCCAAAAAGGTCGCAGTCGTCATGCCCACACCGATAAAATTCACAGAAATCAAACACCTATGGGATGTTAAAGCGGTTTCGAATGCTCCAGTTTTGACTGAAGAAGAACGCCTTGAAGACATGACCCCATCAGATGCACTGAATGACCCTTTAGGTCGGGTATCTCCTGAGTTTCGAGTTCCTGGTGGTCTTAAACGGCGAACTCTATTTTGGTTCAATATCTACACAAAGTACGGTCAATACGACCATGTGATTCATCACACTCGCTACCCTTGGATCATCTATAAAGTGATTCGGGGCCAATCGATCATAGACAAATCAAAAGGCCCTTTGTGGCTTCGACGGCAAAAGCTCGAGAAAATGGTTCGTGCAGAGAGAAACAAGATTCGAACTGCACTTCGGGCTTTGTCTAAAAAGAAGAGCTATCGAGGTTTAACAGGCTTACAAAAGCGATTGTACAACCAACTGAAAAATATCGGTGGGAAGAAGAAATACATTTTTCTATCTGCAGCACAGAAGTTGAGATCGCAACTTGGTCAAAAAGATTTTTTCGAGGCTGGGCTCATTCGTGGTTCAAAATATTTGCCCACTATGGAACAACACTTCGCTGAAGCAGGCCTACCAACGGAGCTCACCCGAATTCCATTTGTTGAATCATCATTCAATGAGAAAGCAGAAAGCAAAGTGGGAGCAAGCGGCGTCTGGCAAATTATGCCAAAGACGGGTCGCGCCTACATGAAAGTCGGTAAATATATAGATGAGCGCAACTCGCCCCTTAAAGCCACAAAGGTTGCAGCCGCCCTTTTAAAACAGAATCACCGCGCACTGAAGAGCTGGCCATTAGCAGTAACGGCTTACAACAATGGCTTAGGTAACATTCGACAAGCTATGAGAGCTGCAGGTTCTCGAGACATTGGTGCAGTCATAACCAAATACCATCAACGTTCTTTCAAGTTCGCATCTGCGAACTTTTACACAAGCTTTCTGGCAGCTCTGCACGCTGAAAAGTATCAAGATATTCTGTTTGATCCATATCAAAAGACGCCTCTTCGTGATCTTGAAGAGATTCGTTTATCAAAAAGAATCAGAGCGAAATCTTTGATCAAAGAGTTAGGCATGACCCGAAAAGAGTTCTTGTCTTTCAATTTAGACGTCAAGAATGCTGTTAAGAAGAACAAGTTTCTACCCAAAGGCCTGAGGGTGCTTTTGCCACCAAGTCGTGCCACTAAAGTGAAGAAGCAATTTTCTAAAGCCAAGCCTAAAAACCGAACCAAGGCTTAACAGCCATTTTCCAATCAGTAACTTAAAACTTGAATAGATGAAGCTCGAGTCGTGAGTCGTGAGTCGTGAGTCGTGAGTCGTGAGTCGTGAGTCGTGAGTATTAGTAGAGGCTTTGAACAATCGAGGCAAAGCCTGATTAAACATG
>JABSOQ010000193.1 GCA_013216195.1 Bdellovibrionales bacterium | reverse complement strand
ATCGTCAACAACCGACTCTGCCTTTATTACAGGAAAACCCATTTCAATACCAAGCAGAAGAAACTTCGGTTGGAACTCGGCCACTACTGTTAATACGTACTTCAAGTAGAGATCTTTCACCACGGGATTATTCAGGCGTTGTTTCGAAATCCAGGTACCAGACTTTCAATCCGCCCGTAGTCGCCATCATCGATCTTTTTCGAAGCGCAATCATAGTTTATGGTTTCACGATCATGCTGAGTCGGAGCCAAAGCCACAAAAATTGGTCCGTTAAAGCTTGCCAATGCTAGTGACTGCTTAGCATGAGACCAATCGCCTGCCGTTTCACTGTTCAATGGCTGATCGGCCGCAAGTTCAGCCCAGGGCACACAGGCATCTTCCCATTGCACAAACATGTCAGATTGCTCAAGCATCAGGGAGTAGGTCTTACCTAGCAGATCATTGCTCGGGTCCCCGTAGGCATCAAGAGTCAAGTCATAGGAAAAGGCTGTGAGCCCGAAGCGAGGTCTTCGCTTTTGTTGTTCGTTGTCTTGCGAACCCGTACCAGAATCACTAGCAGGAAAAGGGGCCTTGCTGGTCGGGCCTCCGCACCCAGCTGCTAAGATTAAGACTGAAATGGCAACGAGTACTCCAAAGCCCCTCAAATTGTCCCCCACACAGAAGGCAAAGCGCCTTCTCTCTGTATACAATTCTGAGCAATTTCGAGGCCATTTAACTCGACCTACAACCATTCTGGCTAGATCAAAATGAGAAGCGCTTTTTACCCTATCGACAGCGTCTAAACCTCCGTCAAAACAGCATCTCAAAAGAAGACAACTAGCCCATTCTCTGTCGCCAGCAATTACACTTCAAACTATCTCGGTCTCTACCTAGAACCCCACATAGAGGCTCTACCGAATTAGATTCGTAAGTAATCACAACCAAATTCTTGCCAGTGGTCAATTGGCCTCACTTTAAAGGCTAGTCATTAACCACCGACTCGCAAAGCTCAACTACCCTTTCATTTTCTGCTGCCGAAAGGTTGGCGTATGAATCAACAACAAACAACTGCTCGCTTTGCTCCTCGTCATCGGCTTCAAAGGCAGTCCACCTTAGACTCCAGCAACCTGGCATTTCTCGGAATGCAACCCCTGAAAAGAGATACAATTCAGAATCTTCGTCAAATTCAAAGCTGTGAGCTGCTCCATGATGATGCCCTCCTTGCATATGCATATACGGAAACACTCTAAAGCCTTCTAGGTGTACTCGCTCTTCATCTTTATCTTCAACACTCCAAAGTTTAATTGCAGCTACTGAGTAGCGCCACCATTGCGGCACCTCTCTCATTGCTACAAGTTGTGGCGAGGGCTCGTCTAGATCTAAAAACTCTCCACGAGACTTCGATTGTGCCGAAAGCCAAGACAGCTCGACACAGTACAAATTGCCATCAACCTCGATCTGATTGCTACAGTCAGCTTGAGCAATGAATGGCAGCAATAACGTTGTCAGTAAAAACCATTTCATAACTATCTCCTTATTTTTAAAAATATTGAAAATCCAAATTCAAGCTCACCCCTCGGTTTAGAATACTGTTGACCGCTGGGCCGATCAGAGTTTGATCAGAATAGTTTAGCCCCACACTCCATTGCTCATCGATCGCCTTTTGAAGACCAAGCAAAACTGTGGAATTCTGGCTCACACCAGCACTCATTAATCTAGCGCCCCTGGGAATTGGCATCGCACGCCTCTCGGAGAGGTGGTTTTGTGTGATGCCGGTATTGAGCTGCACTCCCCACAAGCGAGTGGCATAGCCTGCCATTAGAGCCAATGAGCTATCGACAAATGATTCAACCTCAGCCCTTTCAAAACGTTCTGGTATAAGCTGAATGGCTCTCAATTGAAGAGTGAGAGTTAACGGGAAATAGACCTTTCTCAAAGTCACTCCGAGACCTGCTCCCCACTGACCGTGCCCTGTAACGTCAGCTCCTTCGCTCAACTCTGTACGATCATAAATCGAATGCCCAGTTGGCAGATTCACTAGCGCCGTGACAAATAAGTTGGGCTTCCACCAATTGAAGCTGTACTCAGGCAAAACCTCATAAGTGTAGCCAACAAGAGTGTCGCTCAAACTTGAGGCCTCGCCAGACTCTTCGCTGTCTGAGTAACTTCCCTGCATCCAGGCGGTATTCAAAAACACCTGTTGTCTGTCGGCAAAAGCGCTCGCTAAATTCAATCGAGCTGAACGAATTTCTCTTCGCTTTCTAGGCCACAAGAAAAAGTCATTGTCTTCACCAAGAACACGCCCCTGAGCCTCAATAGCACTGACCCCTGTAGACATCACGAGTCGTTGCTGCATGGCCAAGACCGAAAAGCTTGCAGGGCCCTGACCACAACAACTGTTGGCGCTGGCAAATTCAGCGGCAAAGACCCCAGCTATTAGCGCTAAACTTAAAACAGTTCGTCCCACACCAAGCGCTCCTTGACCTCAAAATTTGTATTCATCAGCCACAACTCATGCCGCCAATCACCCGGCATATTGAATCGAATCTCTGTATTCAGATACACACCCTCAGCCAACCTTTCAAAATAGCCAGCATCCTCAAGCGGGTGCCCCATGCTTGGCATTGTAGAATAGAACTCAAGACTCAAGCCCTCTGGCAAATCAACTGGGCCATTATCGCTTTTAAGGGTCACGAGGAGTTGATTACGAGCCGAGATTCTGCCAACAGGCCCCCCTAACCACTGCCAAGTGACATAAACTCCAAGCTCAGTAAATTGAGCGTTGCTTATCTTAAGACTTTCAACATTATCATCTCCCACGACTCGATTGTTCATTGGTGATTCGCAACCAAAGCTCAACACAAAAAACAACAAGGCTGACAGACGTTTCATTGGGCTCACTGGAACCTCCGAATGTAACACCCAAGGCTTTGCCCTCTACGGTGGCGAGGTTTCCGCCCGACACGAATGGCTTCGAGATTCTCTGCCAAAAATCTTTTTTTGGCGTATTCGAAATCACGCTTGTCGCTCACCCCACCTTCGTACAGAGTCTCATAACTGCCACTTTTACCTCGACGTAAAAGAACCACATGAGGTGTCTTGAGTGCTGAATACTTGATGGTGAGCTTTTGATCTTGGTCTTTGAGAACTGGAAACTGAAAGTTCTCAGCAGAGTAATAACTCAGCAATTGGCTCTCACTTTCGGCATCTAGTCTGTCTGTAATCACACCGTAAAGAGCCATTTCTGGGTAACTGACCGATAGTTGATTCAAATGCGAAACATGACTACGTGAACATGGGCAAGTTGAAGACAAAAACACCACTGCTTTCAGCTGGCTTTGATCATTTTCAAACTCTTTCCAATTTGATTTTACCAGCGCAGCGCTGGGCAAACTGATAATAGCACAGAGCAAAACAGCAAACCGAAGCATACTGAGTCTCCTTATATGATATTGATACATGAGATTTTAAAAAATACTGTAGATCGGCATTTCGCTAGCTGGCGATAGGCGGCGACAAGCCTGAGGTGCAGCTGGGATCAGCTTCGAGCAATACTGCTGCACCAGAAAGCTGGCTTGGTACTCTGCTAGGCAACAAAAAACACCCATGAGTGGTCGTGATAGCAAAAGTATCAAAATTTTGAAGAGAACCCAGGCCTGTTACTGGTAGATAGACCTCGAACTCACCTGATGGAAAGTTTCTTGAGGTTGTCCAGCGAGATGTCTCTGAGCACTCTATTTCGACTTTTGCGAACCGAGAAGCGTCGGACCCACTAAAGAAGCTTTCTACCGAATCGACAAAAGAGAGCCCCAAAATAGCCAAAAGAATGAGCCATAGGCCTGTTATCTGCAGGCGTCGTCTCTCAAATGATAATCTTCTCGATTCAATATCTTGCACACCCCACTCCTAATTGATGAAAGGCGACTAAGCAATCCTGCACACAAACCAAGACCCCGATGACACTTAGCTTCAACGAACTAACCTACATCTTCTGGCATTTACGTGAGTCACTGTGAGGTCAAAAGCTCATCTGGAGAAGTGGCACCTGAATCTGAGCCTGATCTCGAGTGTCCTCATTCAAGAAAAGTGCAGAGAACGCAATGATATCCCACCAGGTGTGGACAAATACGGCCTCTTTAAGTGACCAGTTGTTTCGCTTTGCCAGGTATCCGGCATAAAAACCAAAGGCAAATTGGTAATAAGGGATACGGTAGTTTGGCGTGACGTGGAGGTAGGCAAAAAAAGCAGCCTGCAAAGTATTCGACCAAAAGTAATTGTCCAAAGCATCGTAAACATAAGGAAACAACCAGCCCCTGAACATCGCCTCTTCGCCTACACCTGCATGATAAGAAATATTACTTAAAAACAACCCCTCAGATGCTGAGATACTCCCATCACCTACACCGGGCTTTGACATATCATAGGCAACGATCCCGCCAACGAGTAGCAACGGGATCCAACTCGTAGGCTCTAGAAAGTAGCTCACTTCAAAAGGTGCTAGCAACAAATCACCAGTATCTTCTTCAATCGTGCCTTTCAAAAACCCAAATCGATCGCTGCCAGAGTTATGGTAACTCCTAACTGCAGTTCGAAAAGACTGATAGGAACTAAGGCTTCCCATGAGTTGATAAAGACTTCCCCCAAAAAGTAGTCGCTTTTGACGATCGTCAGATTTGTTGTAGTCACCCGCACCATCAAACTCATCTTCAAGTTCGTTCTCATTCTCAATTTCTGAGGATGCACTTGTCGAGATCAGCAAACCCAAATAAGCCCCACTTGCATAAGTGAAACCCGCACGGTTTTGATGCTCGAGAAACTGATCGAAACCCGGCAAAATAAATGAAGCAGCGGGAAACCAAAAGGGGTTACGATGATCATTTCGGTCAGTTCGTAAACGAGACGAAAACCAACTATAGGCTTTTGGCTCCGCTGAACCTGCTTGGGCAAACGGAGAACTTGCCAAGGCATCTAGAGAATCTACCTCAGAGCTTTTCGCTGGAGGATCAAATTCTTCTACCACCTGCCCAGCCCTTGATGACTCTTTCAGATCGATAGATTCCACTGATTCTCGTGAAGAGCTTTGACCTTTCTCGGTGGGCACCTGCTCGACCCCCTGAGCTGATGACACTTGCGCCGAGAGCAAAAGCAGGCTGCTGGCCAAACAGGTCATAAACTTATAAAATTTAGACGTGCGGTGTGAAACGATAAGCCTCCCCTAACTTAGGAGGCTAGTATGTCATGCTCTTGAGTCAACTTACAGAGGCAATGCTAGTAGTCACAAGGGGCGACCTTATGCCCGTATGGCTGACAGCGGTCAAAGAAGTTCGCTGGTAACCGGTTCTCATCTGTCCAGTTGCCATTGCCATCACAGCGTCGTCTCAAGCAATTGACTTGAGGAAGGTCTGTGCGGCAACGCGACTGCCCTTTTGGGTTATTCTGGCAAAACCAAGCACACTGGTTGATATCGCCTGCTGGCTTCTCACAGATTGAGCCACTATCTTGATTTGCAGATGCGATCTGCCGCTCAATAGGCTCCCCAACTTCTGTAAGCAACTGAAGCTGTGCCAACTCCTCTTTAGACAGGCTGTAGACAGGCGTCATATAGCCTCGAGCAATAAAACTATTAATTTCATCATCGCTCAAGATCTCTGACTGATCTGCACTGGCAACAATGAAAGAAGCTTGGTGCCCCGCTGCGATCTCAGCCCCCTCGTCTTTTGCGGCCATTTTGCCCTTAAGTTCAACGGCCCCCTCAAAAGTGCTTACTTTGGTAATAATACGCTGGCCTTCATCGTGCTCAACCACAAAATCTGTTCCGCGCACACCGGCAACTGCAGCTTTAGTTTTCACCTCAAAATAAGACGACTTATTGCCCTTGTACTTTTGTTTGACCTTGGAGCGCACCTTACCTTTTATCAAATTAAGAATCGCTTTGTTATTCTCACCCATCTCATACTGGTCGAGCTTTAATTTCGAGTTGGGTTTGATATTGGCGACGTTACCGTCATCAAATAGAATCTTCACATGACCCCTAAGAGACGTTTCAACCGTGTCTTTTTCGTGGACCTCTGTACCCTTTTGAATACGAGTCTTTGTGCCATCAGACAGTATTAAAGTTGATGGCCCT
>JABSOQ010000192.1 GCA_013216195.1 Bdellovibrionales bacterium | reverse complement strand
GGCCATCTTCTTTAACTCTGTAGGCGATCTCATGATTTCATTGTAACCCGATGACTCTCTCGCAAACTGATTGGTTGCGCCACCAATCTGCACAGTTGACCAGTTCTCACTCAACACACCACGCTGGTACTCAGCAGCTGCGAGGCCAGACCAATCCACTTTGTTCCAAAAATATTTTTTCATGTTAAAGCGAGCTTCTGAATGGGTCATAATGATTTCAGTATCAGGCTTAAACTGCAACTTGTTCGGGTCGTAGTCGACAAACGATTTGGAGCTGTACTCTTCACACAAGCCTTTATTACAACGACGTCTAGCAATTGTATGTGTTAAATACTCCATTTGGTTGCCGGCATTGATCAATGCCGACTTTAGTAATGGCTCCTTGCTTGCATCGATGAAGCTTGCATAATTGACATAGATCATTGAACCCAAAATAGCTGCTGAATGGTAAGGGTTGTTTTGCCCAACCATTTGAAAATAACCAATGCCGATGGCTCCGCCCATTGAATTAGACGTGTAGAACAAAGGCTCATCGTAGCGTCCAAAATCAGCCTCTAAGATTTGCTCAATCATATCTGTAGCTGCGGCAAGATCATTAACGTAATCTTGAAAATCACCAATGTGGCCCATGTCTTGGTTTGGCAATAGTCGCGGCGAGAAACCCTGCCCTCTGTGATCAATAACAAAAACAGGAGAGTAGCCCATTGCAATGTAGTCGATAGCTGTTTCGTAGTACTCGATCGAGCTCTCACCTCGCCCTGGGGCAATGACTATCGCACCCTTCTCACCAAGCTCGCAGCCGTATTGGCTAAATCTAAGGTTGTAACTGCGAAATGGCGGATAGCTAGCTGGCACGACACCAAGTGGTGTCTCGACTTTTTTCAACTGCCAAAAATTCTCACCGTTTGTCTCACACTTTTGTTGAGATTCGAAAGCCTCAACAACAACCTCTAAAGAAACATCTTCAAGCAAAGCTTGAGCAGGCATTGCCAATAGAACACTAAGTACCGAAAAGAAAAATTTCAAAACGCCCTCCCCTTGTTTCGACTACAAGGTATTCAGGAGAGGGCTCAAAATCTATTGCCGGCCAGCTGTTGAAGGCATTTCACAGCAAAAGCCCCTGCAAAAATGAAAGACTTGCCAGTTTTTACCTACTAACCAATGGTAAATCTTAAGATCTGCTAACATAACAAGCTATGTCTTAAGCCTGTTTGCCTGGCAGCCTTTACTCAAGTGACTCAACAGCTCGCTTAGCCTCAGACTTAGTGTAGGGACCAATCTGAAGCTGCTCGTGTTTCAACGGAGCTTTGACCTCAAAACTCTTATCGACTCCGCCAAGGTCTGTGAGAAAGACATCATCTTTTTGAAGCTTCTTGAGTTTCGCTTTGCCTGACTTACTTAGCTTTACCTTCAATACAGTTTGACCATTTTGATCGACACTCTCTGCAGCTTTGAAGTCTTGCTGAGAGAATTTAACATGACTCTGCCCAATTGCAGAAAGTGGTAGAGCTGATACTAATAATGCTAAAGAAAACTGCTTAATATTCATAAAACTACTCCTTTTGTGCCGTAGCACAATTTCTGTTCATTAAGAATTGAAAGAACTCAGCGCTAAGACTGAGAAGGAGGGCTTAAACCTGAAGGAAACCACGCC
This sequence comes from Bdellovibrionales bacterium, assembly GCA_013216195.1. Lineage (GTDB taxonomy): Bacteria > Bdellovibrionota > Bdellovibrionia > Bdellovibrionales > UBA1609 > JABSOQ01. Next base: position 4,507 of record JABSOQ010000192.1, on the reverse strand, counting down.
AGGGACTGAGACTTGAGAGTCTCAATTACAAAGAGACTACAATCAAAAGCCTCTACTACGAGAGGTGACTGTGCACGGCTGACAAGAAAGTCATACAATTGCACAAAGCCTGAGCTTGACTCATGCGCAGGGCCATCAACATGAGAAAACCATGACCAGCAGGCCTTTGAGCCCGAACTTTCAGCACCCTCACTGGTAGCGAGACCAGCTTGGCAACTCAGCCCAAAAAGAAGCTGGAGTGTTAACAATGTCCATTTCAAATGACTCTTGCTCATACAAACAAGCTGTGTACTGTTCGCTTAAGGTCAAGATCGAACCTCAAAGTTTATTTTTTACCAAGACAATTCATACAGATAGGGCTCGTTCTGGGCTCGCCATTTTAACGCACGACTTCAGCAGATAGTACTGTGCTGCCATCTACACCTACAACTTCGGCAACCACCTTCGGGTCTCTGCCTGACCAATCAAACCTAAGCCTGCCATAGTTGATCTGCTTGTAGACTTCGCCAACTCTTCGAGAATTCTTCTCGCCCTTGTGACCTTCATAGCTATGGGTCATTCCACTGGAGGTCACATCATAGACCCAAACAGGCTGCTCTTTACTACCTAAGTTTTCTCTTGATACTTCAGCGATATGTCTATCACCAGAGATCAATACAAGACCTGAGGGCTTTGTCTGCTTGAACAATGAGGCCAAGCGGAGCCATGACCTCGGGTACTGACCCCAGGTTTCGTACTTGTGTTCTTGAGACAAGAACTGAATACCAGAAACCACGACATGAACTTTGGCTGGGCTGTTTTCAAGCTGACTCTTTAGCCATTGCCACTGAGCTTCGCCTAGGATATCAGCGTCAGCAGATGAGCTATTAAGTGGCTGCTTGTGATATCGATCATCTAACAAAATCACGCGAACCAATTTTTCTTTTGGCCCGTAGTCGTAAGAAGCATAGATGCCTTTTTGCTTACGCCTCTTAGAGGTCTTCGGCTCACCTAAAAAGTCTAAAAACACTTTTTGAGACAGTGCCTTCTTGCTGTACTCTGAGCCGCCGTTGTTCATGCCGTAATCATTGTCATCCCAAACGCCAATCACCGATATACCAGGTTCAGCGAGTAGGCTGCTATAGCCGGCGTTTAACAGCTGTTCGTCATACGAGCGACGCATGCTCTTCTCACTTTTGTCGTCCACATAAACGACGTCGCCCGTCCACATGAAAACTTGCGGCTGGTCTCTTTTTATTAAGGGCCAAAGTGGTTGTGGCAAATCTTGTCTATTGCAAGAGCCGAAGGCCAATGTCTTGAGAGGTGCCTTTTCATCGCCTGAAGACTGTAGGTTTACACACCCCACTCCTATGGCGACAAAGGCAACAACAAAACCAATAGATAGCTGAAGTGATCGGCTGCTGGGCCTAATCGGGCAACTCAAGTTCAAGATGACACTCCCAAGATAGTGAGGTCACGGTATACGAATTTAGAGACTCGCGGGCAAGACGCAGCCCTATCTGCAATCTAAGCAGATTTTTGCTAAAACTAGCTCTTTTGGGCGCTTACCCATGTTTGTCTTTGTGCCTGAAGGCTTTCGACGGCACTTTTGGCTCTGTCTCCAGGGAGCCTTTTACCCCTAGCTATGACATTTTCGAGAATGGTCTTGCGCTCTAGCTTGCTCAGGTTTTCTAGAACATAAACCAAATCGTCACTCCAATGATTTGCCTCTTCAGTGAGACCCAGCTGGGAAGAAACCTGCTTTGTAACAAGAGACTCCACATCGATATCTAGGCATTTCAGCACCTTGGTTAACGAGTCTCCTCTGAGGTCACTCTTTTTAGCCAAATACTGAGAGAGTCTCGAAACTCCGATGCCACTCTCTTTGGCTAAGCGGGTTAGGGTGTAATCTTTCGCTCTAATTAAAACTTTCAGTTTTTCTTCTATCATGGCGACCTCAGTATATGGACATTCCTACAACAGATGTCCAAGCTTTCCATTTTTATTTTCGTTTTGAGAAAATTTTTCCGTAAACGAAATATCTCTTATTGATGATGCTGTTATACAAAACTCAATAAACCCAATAAATACAATATCTTATGCCATATCAAACGCTTTTGCCAGCAAAGACGCCCCAGACTCTTAGCCCTACGAAATACCCATAGGGCCTCGCCTGCGCTCGAGCTTGGTGAGCTGCAATCTATATATGGCCTCTTGAACCTCCGGCTCAGAAATGCACCTGCCCTTGCTAATCACAGTCTCAATCAGTGTCTTTCGTTCAATCACTGACAATGCCTCGATGACTAGGAGCAAATCGTCGCCCCACATCTTACTATTTCTTTTTAATTCTCTCATAAGCCACATCCCAGAAATCTAAGTTAACTGAATTTGAGAAAAAAAAGTAAAACTTTAATTTGGTTTTCGTATCCGGAATCATGTTCTCAAAAGCAAACTTCTTTGCTTTTGGGCTTATAGATTTTCGATCACGGTGCCCCATATTTTTTTTCTGCGACCAACCCTTCTGACCTAGCTACTAGTAGCTGCAACAAAGCGACTGGCGCGCACTCAAGCGATGCCAGCCAAGGGGAGGAAAAATGAATACCAAACTCAAGCTGAGTCTTCTCTCAGCAAGTCTACTAACAGCTGTCTCGTCGATGATTCCGGCTCAAACAGCTCTTGCAAATGAGTATATCAAATCATATCCAACATTGATTCAAAGCCAGTGCCCATTCGATCTCAACCGGTCACCAAAGGTCAAAGCTGGTAACTATGTTAGTGCAGACTGCAAAACTGTTTTCGTTTTGCCGCAGCAAGAAGGCACAATTGAATATCAAAGAGGTGGGTATGACTACACACCACAAGAGTGCTCAGACCTACGTGGCCTCGAAGGTGACCTACGTCGTGCGCGCAGAAAAACTTCTCAACTGCAAGAGCAACAAGATATGCATGTTGTAGGCTCGCCTAGCTGGCAGAACCTGCAATCACAAATCGATCGCCAAATCAGTCAAGAAGAGCGCTTTGAGAACCGAATCTACAAAGCGACTCATAGAGCAAATGGTGTTGCACTACAGGGCGCTTGGCTCAAATTTGTAATCGAAGACACGCAAGAGAGCGAGTACGTTAACGCCTTCAAGGGCTTAAATGCGCAAGCTGTGAGCCAACATAACCTCAAAGTTACAAGAGCTCCTATTTATGAGTCTTACCTCACAATTAGCGCAGCAAAGAATCTACAAGCCAGCGTCGCTAGCCGAGCTGTGCTTGCAATCGAGACAGATGGCATCGAAGATCAAATCTCACCCAACACGTTTTTGTATAACGGTAGTATGACAGCAACAGTTCGCATGTCTCCGAGTGCAGCTTGCCATATGATGAAAGACTACCCGAACTTACAAGTTTTAAGGCCTGGGGTTATCGAAGGTTACATGAGTGCAACCAAGACTTACACTGTGCCAGTGCAAACTCAGATGGGGTACACGGCTACGCTTAAAACGCACGAGGTTCTTGACCTTATCAACACCTTGACTCAAAGACGCTCTAAGTTTCGTGCCGAAAACGTTTTAGAGCAAGCTGGAAGCGCCAATATGAGCACTGCGATCAAAGTCGAAATCTTTCGAGGGCCGACTGCTGATGGTAACTCTGGCCAAGATGAAGACTTTCCGTTTGATCTCGAATTCATACAGACTATCAAAGCCGAGCTCATTGACACATTTATGTCAAAGCTCGTTAGAAACAAGCTACTCGAACTCGACACAACTTCAGTTGATGCCCCTTCAGCTGGCACCGAAGTGGTATTGAGCGGTTACAGACGAAGCTGCAAATGGTTCGGCTTTAAATGCAAAACGCAACCCGTTTACACAACTGTCAACCGTGACGGTTTTGGCCAAGCTATTGAGCTTTACAAAAGAGACCTCCAGCTAGAGGTCACAGATGAACTCTCTGTCTATGACATCATAACCGATGTTCACACCGGCGCTATGAAGAGCCCACAGTAAAGGAGACAACATGAGACCTAAGATCTTGACCCTAACTCTTGCGTTGACGAGCTTGTGTGCTGCAGCCTCTGCAGAAACTTTCAGCTGGCAAGACAAACTTAAAGAGCAGAGCTGGAAGCCAATACAAGTTTCTCCAGTCAATGCACCCGATGTGAAGTTTGATGGCTTGCTGACCGACCAAGGCAAGGTTCGGCTAGAGGGCTCTGTTATTGAGCTATCGCGAGGCATGACGCTTTCATCATCTGACAACTTTGCTGGCAAAGGCTTGCGGCGGTTCAAAAGGTGGTGCCAGCGACACAAGGGTGAAGTGCTGCGCAGAAGACCTACACCACTGATGGACATCAAGCTCAATCTCAAATCGCTGCCTAAAATCAGTGCGACAGGTTGGCAAACTCGCGGTCACAACGGCGCTCAACAGGTTTTTATAGAAAACTTAAAGGCCGAAATGTCTGTGCAGCAAAAGGTCTCATTAAACCTGGCTAGCAATGCAGGAACTTTGCAAGAAGAACGCTATGAACCTCGTCGATACAACGGCC
>JABSOQ010000191.1 GCA_013216195.1 Bdellovibrionales bacterium | reverse complement strand
CCGCCGGCCCCAATGCTGCTCTAGCTCTGAGCCAAACATCCAGAGAATAAGCATGTTAAACACCACGTGAAATACGTTTCCAGGGTGGTGCAAAAACATATAGGTAAATGCCTGCCAAATCTGAAAGTTCTCGATAAACAGGTAGGGCTGAAGACCAAACCAGCGTGTGATCGGCACACCCATAAACTTGTCTAAAAGCACAACAAGCCCCAACCAACACGCCACATTGGCAATGACCACAATCTTCACAGTTTTGGTGAATGGGGGCACTTGAATTTGGGGCTGAGATCCATAGCTCATAGTCTTAGACTTTAATCTTTTTAAAATAGGGCCGCAACCGCTCATACGTCTGATCTAGGCCCTCGGCGATGACTTTCGTTTCAGCGATAAGAGGGAAGAAGTTGGTGTCGCCAAGCCAACGCGGAATTATGTGCCAATGCAAGTGATCTGGTATGCCAGCTCCCGCAGTAGCCCCCTGGTTAAGCCCAATATTGCAGCCCTTAAAACCGTAGGCATCTTGAACTATGGCCAGAGAGGCCTTTAGAACCTCACTCAAATTCGTGTAGGCCGCTGCCTCGAGATCAAGCAAGCTGGCAATGTGAGCTCTAGGCAGCACCAAAAGGTGGCCATTGTTGTAGGGGTACTTATTCAAAACCACCATACTGATCTCGTTTTTGTAAAGCAGTAGAGAGCTTTTTGATGGGCGCTTTTTCTCAACTTCGCAAAAAACGCAGCCCTTTGGCTTTATGAGCTTTCGCACATATTTGATTCGAGCAGGTCGCTCCATAAAATCACGCTCTGAAGGCCAGATCTCTTCGAGATCAACCCGCGCTTGTTTATGACTACGCCCTGCCCTAGACTTCTTCAATGCCCGATCGCTCCAGGCATCATGTAAAGAGGTCTTCCTGACAGTTCAGGCCTAAACATCTTCTTCATTATTGAGGCCCCTGGGAAAAAGCTCTCAGAGTTTTGATTTAACCACTCCACCAAGTCATCAGGTGTGTCAGAAGGCTTAAACAACTTCGGGTCACCGTCTAGACCGGCCATCTCAGCAATCCTCATCTTGGCGTCATAGAAGGTGCCCACTTTGTCAGCGAATCCATTTTCAACGGCCCACTTTCCATTGAAGATGCGACCGTCGGCATAAGGCTCTAGCTCATCCATTCTCATCTTGCGACCCTGAGCAACTGCCTCTTTAAATTGGCCGTGGACTTGATCAATAAGGTCTTGAAAGTAGACTTTCTCTTCTTTGGTCATCTGCCTGTAAGGTGAGCCAGAGTCTTTGAATTTGCCCGTTGTGATTGAATAGAAGTCCATCTTCGCCCAGTCGTAAAGCCGCTCCATATTTGCAAACTGCATGATCACACCAATTGATCCCATCAAGGTGCCCGCGTTGACAAATACCTCGTCGGCGCCCACAGCAGCATAGTAGGCACCACTTGCAGCGAGAGAACCACAAGTGGCAACTATAGGCTTCTTGTACTTCTCACGAACGCGTTTGATCTCCTCATAGATCTCTTGGCTAGGGCCAACGACACCGCCAGGTGAGTTGATCTCAATCAGGATGCCTTTGATGTTGTCTTCATCTCTGTACTCCATCAAGTGCTCAAGAAACTCACCTTCACCAGTGATTACGCCTTCAAGGTCTAAGTGCAAGATTGCTGGCTCATCAACTTTGGCGGTCTTCTTTTGCATAGCCATCATGCCCGAGGCTCCAACAGTGATCATAAAGAACGCGATAAAGAAAAAACCAAAAAACATAATTCCGAAAATATAAAACAACTTCTTCAGCATAGTAGCTCCTTAAAACTTGAAGGCTGAGTATAGCTTGCTGAAGTTCACTTGCCCAGCCACAGCCCACTGATCTCATCAATAGCGAGGGCGCGTCGAAACTGAGCTGACAAGGCTACATCAGAGCAAAAAAAACCCGCTGAAGTCAGCGGGCTTTGTATTCAGTTTTCGAATCAATTGAGAGTAAGAGCCTCTCTTCAGGCAACTTACTCGCTGTCTGAATTGCCTTCAGCATCATCAAGAGAAGCCTTTAGGGTCTCTCCGAAAAGATCACCTAGGCTGGTCTTCGATGTCGCAGTGGCCTTTTTAACGTACTCTTCAACGTCTTCTTTGTTCTCGCGAAGAGTTACAAGCTTGGCACTTAGACCAATCTTACGAGCGTCTTTGTCGATCGTAATGATCTCGGCCTTTACTGTATCGCCCACCTTCACAACATCTTCAGGCTTCTCAACACGGCTTGTGCTGAGCTCAGAGATGTGAATCAAGCCTTCGATATCAGACTCAAGCTCAACGAAAACACCAAAGTCAGCTGTTTTAGTCACTTTCACTTCTCGCTGAGAACCGATTGGGTAACGAGTTTCAATGTCGGCCCAAGGATCTGCTTCAAGCTGCTTGATACCCAAGCTGAATCGCTCGTTCTCGATGTCTACGCCGAGAACAACCGCTCTGATTTTATCACCTTTGTTGTAAACTTCTGATGGGTGATTGATTCTCTTAGTCCAAGAGAAATCAGAAATGTGAATCAAGCCATCAATACCGTCTTCAACGCCAATGAAAATACCGAAGTCAGTGATGTTTTTCACTTCACCTTCAATGATAGTTCCTGGAGGGTATGTGTCTTTCAACTCAACCCATGGGTTGGCTTCAAGTTGTTTCATACCTAGGCTGATTCTGCGGTTTTCACGATCGATCTCGAGAACTTGCACGTCAACAACGTCGCCAACCTTCACAATTTGTGATGGATGCTTCACACGCTTCGTCCAGCTCATTTCAGAGACGTGGATCAAACCTTCGATACCTTCAGCAAGCTCTACGAAAGCTCCGTAGTCTGCTAAGCTGACAATCTCGCCCTGAAGCTTTTTGCCAACTTGGAATTCAGCATCAACGTTCTCCCATGGATCTGATTTTTGCTGCTTAAGACCGAGGCTCACACGCTCTTTCTCTTGGTCAAACTTCAGAACCTTCACGTCGATTTCGTCACCAACATTCAAGATTTCAGATGGGTGCTTCACACGGCCCCAGCTCATGTCTGTAATGTGTAGAAGTCCGTCCATTCCACCAAGGTCGATAAAGGCACCGTAGTCAGTGATGTTCTTCACAATACCTTTAACCACTGAACCTTCAGCCATTTGGTCAAGAGTTTGTGATCTCAAAGACTCACGCTCTTCTTCTAGAAGGGCACGACGAGAGAGAACAATGTTGCCTCTCTTCTTGTTGAACTTAATAACTTTGAACTTGTACTGCTTACCAATGTAAGAGTCCATGTTGCGAACTGGGCGAAGATCGATCTGAGAGCCTGGCAAGAAAGCCTTAACTCCGATATCAACACTCAAGCCACCTTTGACTTTTGCGATGATTGTACCTTCGATAACTTCTTCGTTTTCTGCTGCTCTTGAAATGTCAGACCAAGCACGAAGCATATCGGCTTTGTCTTTCGAAAGAACGACCATGCCGTTCTCGTTCTCAATGCGGTCAATGTAAACTTCGACTTCCATTCCGACTTCAACGCCACGGTGGCCTTCAACCACACGAAACTCTGAAATTGGAATCAAACCTTCACTCTTATAGCCAATGTCGACCAATACGTAGTCTTCTTGAACTTCAACTACAGTTCCACCAACGACGTCGCCAACTTTGAAGTCTTTCTCGCCGAGTGACTCTTCAAATAGGTTTGCAAAGCTATCAGCGCTCACGCCCCCTTCTTCATCGAATGCTCCTGGATTGGAAGGGACATCTTTGTCTGCCTCGTCTAACTGAGCCAGAACTTGCTCTCTCTCTATTTGTGCTTTGCTTTTTTGTTTCGACATATTCTCCACCGTGTTCAAAAAATACCTCCTCATGGTGAAAACGCCCGGTTGTTTAGCGATTTCACCGCCTTGGATTTCCTAAGAATGGATTATTTTCTTAAGAACGTATGGTTATAGATGCTCGAAAACTAAAGTCAAAAAGAAATTACACTTTGGGCCAAAAGCCTCTGGCCCAGAGGAAGAGTTTTCAATGTCTTCGATTTAAAAACGACCCAAAAAGGCTCTCAGATCGAACCTATTGAGGTTTCAGCCAATTTTTGAACCTCATCCACGACCTGTTCAAGGCTCAAAGTGCTCGTGTCTATCACATGAGCCGACTCGGGCACCTGCATTGGAGCGGCCTTTCGAGTTGCATCTTGTCGATCTCTTTCAGCCTGGGCCTTTTGTGTCTCTTCGAGAGAAGCGCCTTGTTCAGATGCCCTACGCTGAGCCCTCGCTTCACTTCTAGCAGTCAAATAGACCTTCAAAGGCGCTTCTGGAAACACCACTGTTCCGCAATCACGCCCTTCCGCGATCAACCACTCGTCAGATTTTGCCATATCTCGTTGAGCCTCGAGCAAGCTCTTTCTTACACCTGCTAGTGAACTCAATTTGGAGGCAGCTGCACCGACCTCCTCCTTATATATGTGCTCTGTCACATCTGCGCCTTGAAACACCACTTTTGTGTTCTCAGGGTCTTTCTCAACGCTCCAAACATCAGAGACAGCTAGGTCAACTAGAGCCTTTTCATCATCGACAGCTGTGCCGGTTCTTTGAGCAACAAAAGCAAGGCCGCGATAAAACGCCCCCGTTGAAACCCAGCTCCAGCCAAGACGAGAGGCGAGCTCTCGGCTCACCGACGACTTTCCCGATGCGGCCGGACCATCTATTGTGACTACCTTCATAGGGCATCCCTCAACTCGGTCAATGCAGCAACACAGGCCTCATTCTCTTCCTTCGTACCGATACTGATTCGTAAAAAAGTTTTGTCTTTTCTCAAGGGTACGGGGCGCACGATCACACCAAGTTTCAACAGACTGTTGAAAAGCGCTCTACCATCTGATTGCGGCTCGATAAGCACAAAGTTCGCTTGCGACTTCCAGAACTTGATTCCTAGCTTTTCAAATTCAGCATAGAAATAATCTCGCCCGCTCGTGTTAACCTCGCGAACCCGCTTGAGGTACTCCTCATCGTCTAGCGCTACAATAGCCGCCCGTTGGGCCAAATTGTTGACATTAAAGGGGTTTCTCACCCGATCAATCAGATCAATGAATTCAGGGTGGCCAATCAAACTCCCAACTCTTAAGCCAGCTAAACCATGCACTTTACTCATTGTTCTCGTGACCATTACATTTTTGAAGTCTTTCACGTACTGCAGTGAATCTGGATAGTCGTCTGCATCTACGAACTCGAGATAAGCTTCATCAAGAATAATCAGAGTCTCAGTCTCACCCCTCATGCTGTCGAGAAACTCATCGAGTTCAGCCTTGCCAACATAAGTACCCGTCGGGTTGTTCGGGTTGGCGATAAAGATCAACCTAACGGGTTGATTTGACTTCGCATCGTCGTAGATTTGCTTCATAGCCTTGAGGTCAAACTTCATGTCCTCAGCCATAGGAGTTTCAAGAAAATTTGCTCGAGCTGCCTTGGTGCAAATTCCGTAAGCGACAAAAGCGTTGGCAGAAGTCAGCACCGACTCTCCTGGAGCACAAAAAACTCGAATCAGTAAGTCTATGATTTCATTGGATCCATTACCAAAAGTAAACCACTCTGGTGCGAAGCCAAACTTCTTAGTGTGAGCCTGCCTCAATTCATAAAAGCCTGCATCTGGGTATCGATGAAGCTCAGTCAGCTCTGCTCCGATTGCCTCTAAGACTTTCGAAGAGGGGCCAAGAGGGTTTTCGTTACTGGCAAGCTTGTAGACTCGATTAAGACCTAACTCGCGCTTCGTCTCATCAATCGGCTTACCCGGAGAATACGGTATTAAGTTCTGAATCTCTTCTGATATTTTCACAGCTCTGCGTTTTCCTAATTTTCTCGTGGTCACAAAGGTTTGCGTGGAATATACTTAACAACTCAGGAATAAGGTTTCAAGTTGGCAAATACTCTCGGCATCTCTATTTCAGAATCCTTTCTTCAGCTCGGCCTGAAGGAGCCTGATGCCCCTGAATTCAAATCACAGTCGTATTTCTTGCCCAAGGTAGCATTGCCACGCGCCATCGAAGACTTTTTTAGCAAATTCGACAGCTCGGCCATCAGTTCAATACGAGCCCATTTAAAGTCTCCTAGATTTATTTTAAAGAGGCATTTAGGTGCCCCGCCAGCAGTGCTCGTGACTGCTGGCTTTGAAGACTGGCTCGACATGAACCTAC
>JABSOQ010000190.1 GCA_013216195.1 Bdellovibrionales bacterium | reverse complement strand
CCTGGAGGCAGGTCGAATAATGTTAATTATGGATCGCAGAACTCGTCGCCTTCTTGAACGCCAAGACCCTTCTTTTTTGCTCGATCTCATGGAGAACATGGAGGGCGAGATCAACCGCCTGAACGAGGCGATCCGTCTTGCAGAGGAAGAGAAGGATCAAAAGACTCAAGCGGCTCTAAATATACAAGAACAACTCTGGTCGTTGCAGCGAGAAGTCTTTGGCACAAGCAAAGAAGACCGTCTAGAGGCCAGTGACCGCCCAAGGGACAAGTCACAAGAAGATGCCAGTCTTTTCTCACAAGCTGCGTTCCCGGCTCTAGAGAAGAGAGAGTCGAAGAAGAATCCAAGGTCGAACGTTTTGCCAGAGCGCGAAGTTGTTTATAAGGCGACAGATGAGGAACTAAAACGAGAGAGTGAGATTAGGGGCATTGAGTGTCCATCGGCCGATCAGTGGGAAGATCTTGAAGGCGTTTACGACCACTCTGTGAAGATCAACATCATCGAGCGCAAATACGAAAAGGTGATCCACAAGAGATCGAACTACAAGCTGCTCGATGAGTTCAACGATAGTGATAAGGATGTGATCGTGACGGCTTCAGGTGAGGACTCATTACTTCCAGGCATGCAGTACTCAACGGATGTAGTGGCAAGCGTTGCAAGTGATAAATATATTTATCATCTGCCACTGGAGCGCCAGACGAGAAAGATGGAGAGCCTGGGCTTGAGTGGCATGAGGACGAGCACTCTGTCGAGATTTTGCCAACTGGCTGCGAGGAGCCTTGAGCCAGTGAGAGAGGAGATCTTGTCGGAACTCAAGAGAAGTGACTTGGCTCTTGACCTCGATGAGACGCCTTGGAAGATCCAAAACAAAGATGAGAAGAATGGCTATATGTGGGTGATCTCTAATAGGTACGGCAGTTACTACTTTTTTAGAGATACCCGGTCTGGCCAGGTGATGCGTGAGAAGCTTAGAGGTTATGTTGGCCCTGTGATGAGTGATGGGTTCAGTGGTTGCTCAGCTCTTGAGGATAAGGGTGATGACGAGGAGCCATTTTTAGATGTAGCCCAAGGTTACTGTTGGGCTCATGCGAGACGCAACTTTATAAAGCTTGAGAGCCATGACCCATCGGTGAAGCCCATCCTCGATGAGATTGATGACCTTTTTAAAGTTGAGAGAGAAGCAAAAGACTTTGATCACCTGATGGAACTCAGGCAAGTCCGAAGTCAGCCTCTTGTGGATAGTTTAAAAGAAAAGCTTTTTGAAGAGCTTCCGAAGGCCAGAGATAGCAGCGCAAAGAAGAAAGCCATCGAATACGTCTTGAGACGTTGGACTGGTTTTAAACTGTTCTTAAAGGAGCGGCGGCTTCCTCTGTCCAACAATGAGGCCGAGTGGACAATCAGGCACTCTGTTGTGGGCAGAAAGAACTTCTACGGAGCTGCCACCCACACGGGGGCTAGAGCCGCTGCCATCTTGTACACGATCATTGAGTCTGCAAAGAAAAACGACCTTGACCCCGAGCGCTACCTCAAGATGGCTCTTCATATGGTTGCAAAGAAACAGCTGCCGCCGACTCCGCTAGCATACGCTCGCCAAACTCGGCAATAACCTCGCCTGCGCAGTGGTTGCTGTATTTGGCCGTTTGATTGGTGAATATAACCCACATCGTACCCAACAATTTTACCACCTAAAAAACTTATAGGGCGGTCTAATAGATGTCTCAAAAAGAGCTCCGGTGAATAGTTTGTTTCTCGGAAGGGCTTGGACCAATCACTATTATAGAGCTGCCACCAAGCCTCATGAGTGTAGGCGGCCATGAGATCAAATTTAGAGAACAGCTTGTTGGCCACAGAGAATGCAAAACTAACTTGAATTTCTGCCTCCAAATTTCGATTGAAGCTGCCTCGGTCCTGAGTATTTGTTTGACTAAGAATACCGTCATAAATGTCATTTGGATTGTCGTTATAAGAAAATGGCACAAAAAAAGTATCTCTATGTGGCAACAAAGCGTACTTTTTCTGGACTAATGAGAAGTACTCTTTTTTAGCGTTCTCAATAAAATCAGAAGATCCTTCATCCGCAAAAACAGCTACTGGTAAAGATAAGATGAATATTAAAAAAAGCGTCTTGATGATAACTCCAGGTTTTACCCCCTAATCTTTTAAGATCACGTTTTGTACCAAATTCTAAATGGATGGCCAATTAAGGATTTAGAATCGCTCCTTGAGGGGTTTCACCTTGGGGTTACAAAAGGCTTCAAGCTGTGAAATGGGTCGAAATTTCGTGAATGAAAAACAGGCAAAGCCTCTCTCAGATTCAATCTATTAACGTTAGGTTTTTACTTTGGTTTTAAAAAATCAGCTAAAAAGGTGTGTGAAAAATGGGGCGACCGACGGGGCTCGAACCCGCGACCACCGGAATCACAATCTTGGAGTCCTCTCCAAAATTTTTCTCTGAGGCAATGGTGTAAGTCATTTATTTAACTTAAGTAAATGAGGAACTATGCCTTTCTTTAGAACAAGTTTTTATGAAACTTTACGCAGTCTCTAAGTCGTTGGAATGACGTCAAAATTACGTTGTACCAACGACCACAGAGTTGCAATCCCAGTTACAGTTTCAAAAAATTGTAACTGGATGATGGGTTCTATTGTAACTGAGATTGAGTTCATTAAATTAATGAACTTTTATCTTGCATGGTTCAGTATTTTACTGTACTTTGGAGGTCAGCTATGAAAACAGTGGTTCGCTTAACCAAGCTGTTTGAAAAACAATTGAATAAGGTTCTGGCTTATGTCAGAGACAGAGCTCTGATCTGGCTGGAAGATGTTGAACTTTACGGAATTTACAAGGCGCAGAAAACTCGGAGCTAACGGGATGAAGCGCTAAAAGGAAGGATAAAAGGAAAGATAAAAGGACAGCGGTCCATCCGGCTCAGCAAAAGCTACCGTCTAATATATAAGACGACGGGTAAAAATGTGGAGCTTGAGGTCCTCGTCCTTGAGGTGAACAATCATGACTACTAAAAAAAGTGCGACAGAACGGCTCAGAAAGAAGTACGGCCAGATCACTTTTGGCCGCCTTCTTAAATCCACAAGACTATCTTTGGACTTAACTCAAGAAGAGATGGCCAAAAAGCTTGGAGCCAAGAGCAAATCCTTTGTCGCCAACTACGAAAACGACCGTCAGCTGCCATCACCATCGCTGGCAGCTGATATGGCGAAGCGTCTGGGTGAGCATGAGATCTATTGGGTCGAAGTCGTGGTAAGGGACTCACTAGAGAAGCTTGGCTACAAATGTAAAATCAAGATCGAGAAGGCCGGATAAGCAGAGGGGGTTCGTATGCAACTTTTCATGTTTTTTTTAGATTTAGCGTCGTTTTTATTCTGGAGAGGCTTGGCTGCTGGCAGCTTGGCCTCCATGATTTGGTTTTTCGCAGCTGAGTCTGACAAAGCTCGGAGGCGCGGACTGGTTGACATCAGGGCTCATTCTGAGCGGATGAAGCGGAAAAACTTGGCTGAATTTCAGAGGGTGTTCGGCAAACCGGCTCGGTACTGAGCCGGTCATTTTCTTTTTAGTAGAGATTATCCACAGACGACTCACGAGTCGGGCCAAGCTTGATGTTTTTTTCATTCGTACAAGTTAGAGGAGTCGCAGACTGTCTTCCAGTTAACCTAAAGCACTCAGGATAGCTATGCCTGTTATAGTTGCCTAAAACAGGGTTCACTGACACATCGTTTGACCAGTCTGTATATCTGCAAATCACATTAGATCTGAATTCTACATAGACAACATCACCACTTGTTGGACCATCTTCAACTTTGACAACTATCACCGCGCTTCCATTAACTTTAGCTAGGTTGCTACAGAAGTTGATGACCGGCCCGGCAAGGGTTCCGTCGGCTTGAGTTGCTGCAATCGCGGCTCTGCCTCGATTAATTTGATTAATTTTGTTCTGATTCATCTCAGCATGAACACTGGATGCAAGCAAAAGAGTTTGAACCAAGAATAAAAGTAAAAATTTTATTTCGCCTCCCGTTTTAACATGTCGCATTTTGCACTTTTTATATTGGAAATCCATATTTAGCCTCAAATAAGGAACATTTAACAGGTAAACCACCTAGCTCCCCAAAACTTCTACTTTGGCTTCAGGGCTTTAGTTGCTGTTGGAAAGGGCTGCTGGAAAAAATCAATCCTCAGCATGAAATTCATCTGAACGTCTCTTAGTTTTTTATTCTCTTCCATGACGACCTCCATTAATTTTCTATTTTCGATCAAGAGATTCGGGCCCCCTCAGGAAGAATGGAACTTCCCGAGGGTCAGCCCAGGTTGAGATCTCGAAGTGCGCTTTCGTGGGCAGCAGGATTCAACTTGTAGTCTCCTACTTTTTTTGCGTGGCCAGCAAAAAAGCCAAACCCTTTTCTGCTGGCTTCCGACACGCATTCTCGAATTGATCCCCAAAAGCTCTCAAGCGAAGTCCCTCAAGAAGGGGCGAAACGACAGCGGAACCCGATGTTGTTGTTCGAGTTCGACGGGGCGTTGTTCAGGTTCGCGTTAAACAGCCCCGCGTTCGTGTTGTTGTTCCAGTTGCCCCCGCGAATCACCTGCCCCTACTGAGCCTCCGGTCCAATTGGCATCTTGAAGCTCCATATTTTGCGCCATAGTTTGCCATTCGTCATTGCTCATTAAATCGTATGTACAATCGCCGTTGCTGTCGGCATCGATGTTCGCATCACCAGTTTCAGAGTTGAGGCTACGGCATTCGGCTATGGCTCCGTCTCTGTCAATCTCCCTCCAAGGCTGATTTTCCGCAACAGAGGCTGGGGTGTGAGCAGCCTGGCCCCAGTTGTCTGTTGAGCCATTCCTTCCATCAGCATCGTAGGTGCCTGGGGATGCATCAATTTCAGCTTTCGCCTCAAACTTCATCACACAAAAATCATAGGTAGAATAACTGTCGGATGGGTTATCTGGAATCAAAATATAACCCTCTGGACAAGCTTGGCCAATCTTCCAAGTTGTGGTCGCTGTATCTGCTCCCAATTGATACTGAACATCTGCAGAGAAGGAATCACTAGAAGCTATACTTCCAGGTGTTGTCATCCTGATCGTTACAAAATCCATATTGGAGGAAGAAACACTTGTCGCCCAAGTGTCTTCATCGCCATCACAGGTGGTCCCTGAGCCTAAGCAAACTTGAGGGCTTTCAATGCCACTAATTGAGACAGTCATTGTGCCGGAGAAACCTCCAGTCACTTGGGTTGAGGCATAGTAAGTTGTGCTGGAAGAAATGTTTGGCTCATTTGTAAAACTAAGGATAGCAGGTACTGAAACCTCAAACTCTGCCGATTCTGAACCGCTGGTTACCGTAACAGTTGTGGTTTCACTATAAAAACCAGGAGCCTGAACTCTCACCTCCAGATCTTGATTGTTTTCAATGCTTGCTGAAGTACTAAAGCTAGAGGCTGTTGTCTGGTTTCTGACCTCTGGACTTCCGCCAGAGCCTGAAACATTGAACGTCGACGCCGCATTAATCCCAATGATGGTTGTGCTACGAAAAATCATTTCTTCAAAATCAGCATCGGTAACACTGGTAAAGCTAAATGGATCAGGAAAAGTGTCATGCACAAACTCCCAGTGAATCTCAAAACCTGGTCGGTGTGTCCCCCCATTAGTTCGGAAACGAAAATTCAACTCATTACTAGAGCTTACGATATCCCCGTGGGGCGGTGAGCCTGTTAAGTTGTTGCAAAGCCTTTGCATGCTGTTCTCAAAAGTGATTCTTGAACCAGAAGCATTTCCGTTTCTGACTTCAATATAATCGCTACCGCAGGAGCCGTTGTTTTGTAAATTGAAGCTCCTAAAACTCAAACGCACCAATTGTCCTGCAGGTGCTGTCAGCTGCAGCCTGCAATCTCTTTTTCCAGTATAATTTGCCGAAGGGCCGCCACTATCGTAAATGATACCGCTGGCTACACTGCTTAAAACATTCGTATTTGTGTCGCAAAGGTTGAAAGTCTCAGTCGGGTTTCCAAAAATAAACTCAAACTGACTAGCGGCCTGGTTGCTATTTCCAGCAGAGTCAGTGGCCACAGAGGAGTTGATATCCACAGTTCTAAACGAGCATAGTTAAGGAGTATATATGCAACGAAACCCAAGTGAGGACCACGCAGTGTCCA
>JABSOQ010000189.1 GCA_013216195.1 Bdellovibrionales bacterium | reverse complement strand
CTCGATGATCAAGCCACATCATCCATTTTATATGATGGTTCATTTCAATCACCCTGACGAGCTCACTTCAGAATCAGCCGAGGCGCTGAGCCTTTTGGTAGACCACGGTGTGCCCGTGTTCAATCAGATGGTGTTACTGAATGGTGTGAACAATCACCCCGCCCTTATTCAAGCCTTGTCTCGAAGACTTCTCTACCTGAGAGTGAAGCCCTATTATATGTTTCAGTGCGACCCCTCTGAGGGAACAGACCACCTTCGCACATCGTTGAGTGAGTCAAAACAGATTCAAAGAGAACTCTGGGGCAAGCTCTCAGGCCTTGCGATGCCCAACTTATCATTAGACATTCCCAATGGTGGCGGCAAAGTGGGCTTCACCCCTGACTTTGAGACCTCACGCGACGGAGACAGCTCTGTCACCTTCTGCGGCTGGGATGGGGTTGAGGAGAAGTACAACAATCCGCCTCTGTCAGCGATGAAGTCGCCCGAGATACCACATACATATAGACAAGAGTGGGAGACTCTCATCGCTCAAAGCAATGGCAAGAGCCAGTATTAGCACTAGCGCCTGAAAGGCGCCCCCCACAGATTGGCTCTCACCTTATTGGCTGACGATCTCCGTCGGTTTTGGCCTGATTACACTGTTACAAAAATGTACACCCTAAATAGCTGAAATTAAGAGGTTAATTCTCAACCACATCTTGCTGACTAAACTATATGCGCAATCTGAGCTGGCACAGGCCAGTTCACCCATTCAGCCAAAAAATTCACACTTTCAGCTACTTACAACAGATTTGGCACATTGGAGTGAATCTTGGACTACCTAAGGTCGTAGAACTCAAAGCTCTCGCGGAGCTAGGCCCATAGGTGGCGCCAAGTAAAGTTGAGAGGAGGAAAGTAATATGGAAGCAAAGAAGCGAAACCAGAAAATGATCTTAGTCGGCCTGTTAATGGGCTTATTGGCTGTGAACACTCCATGGGAGCAGTATTTATCTGTGAAATGGGACAAAGCCTCAGACCTAGCTTCAATGACAGATACGGCCCGAAACAAGTGCGCAGCCGGAATAGAAGACATGCGTGCAGGGCGAATCAACACTGAGAATGCTCGAATGGCAAGGCAAGCAGATCAAATACTGACAAGCAATGAGTACAGGTTCAGCTACGGCCCAGAAGACGAAGTGCAGCTTCACGGAGTTGTCAGAAGGTCTTCTAACAGTGTCGCAGCCCCAGGTGTGTGCCCAGGCAATCAAGCTTTTTGCGATCCTTCAGAACGAGTCGCCGGCGGAGAGCCTCAGACTATATTGAGTTTTAACGTTGTGTTGAGCACAGATGAAAGAACAACAACAGAGGCTGATAATGGCATCATCTGTCGAGAATGCAACCGTGGCCTAGATGAATTCGACTTTGAAGTTTCGACACGTCTAGACCGAGACAAACAGGTTGAAGAGGTTTGCACACAGTTCCAAGTGAAAAGAAGCAACGCTTACTATGACTTGCAAGAGAACAACGAGTTGCTATCAGTCGCTCAAAAAGAAGCCAAGATTTCAGAAGTCGCTGACCGCCTTGAAGAGCTACAAAAAGAGTGTAAGGCCAACAAAGACCTTCGTGCTAGCGACCGTGATGTTGACGGCGGTGACATGGCCGAACTGCTCGAAGAGTTTGGCTGGGATGAAGAAGAAGCCATAAAGCAGTTGAACATTCTCGCTGACATAGATGTCGAAGGTGAAGGCATCGAAGATGAAGACGTACATGAAATGGTAGAGGAGCTCGCAATCACAAGCAGACGTGAGTTCGTGTCATGCCACAAAGGTCACATGAGCGGTCTTAGTGATGATGAAGAAGATGAGTACTTCCACGACCACCTACTTGATCACTACAGAGAGTGGATGGTTTCAGATGATGAAGATGCCCGTGAGTACGCTTTCGCCTCACTAGACACTTGGCAAGATCACTCAGGTTTTACAAGAAAGTTTCGCAGATTCTTGAGAACCACTGAGTACCGTGGAAAAAGAACGAACGCTTTTGACGATCAACTGGCAGAGATTAACAGAGATTACGAGCGTCTAAGAGCACGATACTCTGGTGATCCAGCTGCGCTGAGAAACCTTGAGCAGATCTATGATGGCGTGAGAGCCACTGCTGAGCAGGGTTATAGAATAGACATGCACAACAGTTTGGCAGGCTTGCCAACAGAAAGTGACATTTTAACTAGTGCTATGGATTTCTGGAGCGGTCACGCTGACGGAATTTCAACAGAGGCCGACATCGATGACTCGTTCTTGTCAGACCTCGACTTTGACAGTCTAGCTAGAACGCAAATTGAGAACCCACAACGTTTCTCAAGGTGGCAGTTCTCAAGAGGTAACGACGTATCTGAGAGAATTGAAGACATCATGTCTGGAGCACTAAGAGATTCAAACCGTATGCTGGATCGCTTTCAAGACAGACGAAGAGACGGCGGAACAAGCCTCGACAGGTTCAGACTTGATTCGCAGTTCGCAGACGGCGGCAGGTATCCGCGCTACAACGCCCCACCAAGCACGCGAACAAGAAACTCTTTCTTGTAAGAGTCAATTTGTGCAATTTCGCTGCAAAAGGCTTCTCACGCGAGAAGCCTTTTTTAGTTTGCACCTTTGGTTTCTCTTTGAGGCTTTGAAGTTTCATTGAAGAGCCCCTCAACAGCATCACCTGTGCTCTTTAGCCCTGAGCCAATCGTGTCAGTGGTTGAATTGAATGCCTTCACACCAAATTTCTTCAGCTTCGCCCCAAAATAGTCGACCCACTTATCGAGCTTGAGGTGAAAAGCAAAAAGAGCCTGCGACCAAACCTCATCACCCATGCCAGCTCTTGCTTCAATTCTGAGATCGACTCGTTTATGCAGACTAGTGGTTATACCGTAACCCAAGGCGTAAGTCAGAATAGAAAGATCTCTGTCGTTGTCACGCACAGACATATAACCAGCGAACAAGCTCACACTTGGTGAGTACAACTTTGGAAAGTCGACAAACTGCCACCTGACACCAGTTAGCGCAATACCTGTAGTGAGGCCGTCTCTTCCACCGAAACCTCCAATCAAATCCCAGTACTGCTGACAGGTCTGCGACGAGCTCAAAACACAGCGGCCCAAGTGACGGCCAAAGCCCGCGCCCATCCAGAATTGACTACGCTGCTCCCAAAGACTGCCGAGTTCGACGTAGTAGTCGAACTTCTCTGGTATGTAAGGGTAGAACTTTGCCCAGCTTTTTCTTTTGTTCGATACCTGCTTGTCATGAAAGGGATTGTCAGCACCAAAGGCTACAGTGGAAAATCCAATCATCATCGCAAGCAAGCCCATTCGAAAAGACATGTTTAAAATCATGTCACGTACCATTCAAAAAGAAAAGCTACCCAATACAAAAGAAAAAAACCCAGGGGTTTCCCCCTGGGCCTTGCAGGCCACTATCTTCCTGCTGTTATCTGTGTTGTATTCTCAGTTGCCGTACTTAGTTGCTTACAAAGATGTAA
Source organism: Bdellovibrionales bacterium (assembly GCA_013216195.1). Classification (GTDB taxonomy): domain Bacteria; phylum Bdellovibrionota; class Bdellovibrionia; order Bdellovibrionales; family UBA1609; genus JABSOQ01. Next base: position 2,713 of record JABSOQ010000189.1, on the reverse strand, counting down.
TCTAGAAGCTGATAGCGGCTTTCATTGATAAACCATATGCAAATTTGGACTCGAACTCATTTGCGGTGCCCTCTGCCCCTTTAAACGCAGCACCTGGTGACAGCAAGCCCAACTCTGTCATCCATAAAATACCTTCTTGAGGTTGAAACTCCAAAGTCATATCGACCTCATAGCCAAGTTCTCGACTATCTTGATCAGTGACTGCATCTTGCTGCAACCAACCTGTAACCAAAGTGAAGCTTGAGCTCCAGCGCTCATTCCACCCGTAACGAAAGCCTGGAGCAAGGTAAATCACATTGCTCACTGTTTCGATATCAACATTGTCATTCTCACCTGTAGTCGGGTTTGGCCCACCACCATTGAAACCGGTATTGAAGAAGTCACCCTGACCTAGTGTTTGGTTCATCAACAAGAACCCAACATTGTAGTTGCGGTCAAAAAAGAAGCCTTCAAAAGAGCCATCAGTCTCCTTGTCGTCACCAGTGGCATAACCAGCCTTCAAGAAAAACTCACTTGGTGAGTCTTCAGGCATGAACTCAAGTTCAATGGCGACACCAGAGCCACCAAGTGTGACGTCATTGCCATTTCCGTTGCGAACTCCAAGGTCACCACTTTGTAGGCCAACTTCGAAGCCCATCGACCAAGTCTCTGCATTTCTCTTCGCATAGAGGTTAATTGTCTGACTGTCGATATCATTCGCTTGAGAGCCAGCACCAAAGTAGTCATTGCCAGCGGCTGAGTCAGTTGGGCCATCAGAGCCCTGCTCCCCAGATTTTCTTACTTGGTAGAACGCACCCATCTCTACCATTGTGTCTGGGTTGTCGTACTGAAGCTGAACCATGAAATCAGTCACATCGTCGGTGCGATTCAAAGTGCCCTCTGCGAGTTTACCAATCATTGGCATAACCCAAATGTTGCCTGCTACAATCTTGTAACCAACCAAATCACGTGTGTCGTAGAAGTGATCGAACAGCCCCATGCCTGCATTATGATACATGCCCAAGCCAAAGTGGATTGGTGCTCTACCAGCTATAATTTGGCCGTACTCATGATTAAAAGTTAAGTACAATTGCGAGACCTGAAGGTCTTCTGCCCGATTGTTTTGGGCTTGAGAGTTCGAGTCTGGAAAGTTGTTAGAGGTAGTTCCGGCCTGATTTACACCGTTACCGAAAATTTGGCCCACCTGGGTGTTGGCATTCAGACCAGCTGTGTTGTTCGACATATTAAAGATGTTGAATTGACCAAAGATCTCAAGACCATCAGCTGCAACGATTTTTGGCCGAAGAACTAAGTGCTGTAAGCCAAAGTCTTTTTGCCTGTTTTTGTCGTTGAGTTCAGAATTCACGATCGAGTAGCCCTCAATACGATAAACCCCAGACCAGTCGACATTTGATGCATGTGCAGATATCGATGAGCCCAACAACATGATCAAGGTGAGAACTACAACGTTTGGTTTTAAAATCATGCAAACCTCTTAAAAAGGGCTCTGTTATTTGGTTTCAAGGTTAACACTGCCCTTAAACGTGTCAAACAAAACCATACACTGCCATACATTACCATTGCTGTACCATAGGCTAGTTGCTGAAAAAAAAAGCAGAGGCATTCCCCTGCTTAATTGATTGGCAAATTAGTTTTAAAGCAAGGGTTCAAAATGCATTTCAAGCTGAACCCTACGACTCGATAATTCCCAAAACTTCGCTTTCGCGAATAATAATGGTTTCGATTTCACCCAAGCGAACCTGAGTTCCTGAGTAGTGACCAAAAATGATTTTATCGCCGGCCTCAACATCAAGAGGTTTGATTTTGCCTTTCTTGTTGAGGTGGCCACGACCGACGGCAATCACTTCACCTCGGTTTGGTTTCTCTGAAGACACGCTATCTGGAATTATGATTCCACCTGCTGTTGTGTCTGAGCTACCTTCAAGTGCCACAATCAACCTGTCATCAAGTGGTGTGAACAAGCCCTCAAGCTCTGAGACATTAAGTACCGCTTGTTTATGAACAGTCTTAGTGGCTGCAGACTTTGGCGCCTTCACTGCTTTAGTAGGCTTTTTCGCAGCCTTTTTTGATGCCTTTTTAACAGTCGTTTTCTTTGACGTCTTTTTTGAAGCCTTTTTCGCCGCTTTTTTAGTGGTTTTTTTCTTCGTGGCCTTCTTGGCTGCCTTTTTCTTCGCGGCCTTCTTTTTAGCTACCTTCTTCTTTGAAGCTTTCTTTTTAGCAGCTTTCTTAGTGGCCTTCTTCTTAGTCGCTTTCTTCTTCACAGCCTTTTTTGTGGTTTTTTTCGTAGTCGCCTTCTTCGCAACCTTTTTCTTTTTGGCGGCTTTTTTAGAAGCTTTTTTCTTTGTTGTCTTCTTAGCTACTTTCTTTTTTACGACCTTCTTTTTTGCAGATTTCTTAGTCGTCTTCTTCTTGGCCTTCTTTTTAGTCTTTGCCACGTCTTTGCATCTCCTCTTCATAGTACTTTGAATACAGGACATCCCACTCTGGAGATCCCTCAACCACGCCCCTCTTGAGAGAGGCGATTTTCTTGTCTACAGCAATATCGACCTCTTGGCACTCCTTGACGAACTTGGCCATAGCCTGATTTCCCACTCTCATGGCGCGCTCATCCTCTGAATAATCCACCAGGTCATCATTCCATATACCGTCTACAACCAAATGCACCAAATGCTGGCACCTTTCATCACTCAGATTCATAGAATAAAGCCTTTCT
>JABSOQ010000019.1 GCA_013216195.1 Bdellovibrionales bacterium | reverse complement strand
ACAGATCAATCATACCTGAGACTTCAAGCTCAAAACCTGAGGCTGTTTTCAAAACAGTCTGGCCCCCAGCCAGTGAACTTAAAAACACACTGAGTATCAAGACATACCACTTCGTCATACCCTCATGCTAGAGAACTGAGTGCAGACTGGCAACCGCATGAGTGCTCTTCTCTTTCTAGACCAAGGTCATCACGGTTTGCTCTGAAGCCGGACCACTTGTCTTTTCAGAGTCTTCTACCGATAGAGTCTTATGAGCAAAATGGTCGCCATCACAATTTTTCTCAGCCTAAGCTTCACAGCCGAGGCCAAGTACCGGGCTTACAAGCTTGCGATAATTAATGAAGAAGCTGGAACAGAAAAAGCCATCCTCTCAACACTCGACCACATTCAATACGTCGACTACTACCACCTCAACCCTGGTGAGACGATACAGTACCTAGACTCATGGATGTGTTGGGGCAATACCGGTGGCCACAAACCCATCTGCAGCAAAGAACAGTCTCGACGGCCCCCACAAGAGTCTATCTTTCCACAGCCAGACGAAAGCTAAGACACAAGCTCTAGAATCTCACGGCCTTGGTCTATTTTCTGCCAAGCAGAAGGTCATCAAATTCAATTCGCTCTACAATAGAGATTGGCAGCAAACTGTTGCAACTAGCTGCTTTCACGGGAAAGGATGCCCCTGTTATGGCCGATGGAATTGGTCCCAGTGCTGAACAAGCTCATCGAATTGAAATGCGCAAGATCTCAGAGCGCAACAAAGAGCAGCGACAGCAGGTCATAAAAAGCAATCAGCGACAAATCGCACAACTCAAGAAACAGTACGCCGAGCAAAAAGCTACGATTCAAAAGCAAGGCGATGCCGCCGTGAACCACATTCAAAAACGAGCAGATCAACAAGCTAATGAGCTTGACCGAAAACTTGACGAACAAATTGATTACAAACAAAGGGTTCACAAACAACGTCTCGAAACTCTGAGGGCAGCCCATGAGAATCAAACCCGGGGCCTGAAACGATCAATCAAAAACCGTGAAGAGAGCCTCAACGATCTATTAACGGATGTGAGAGCTCGTAAAACTCGAGCTATGCAACAAGAGGCAAATGCAACCCGCGAGTTTCAACAAAAGCAAGCTGATCGCAGAAGAGAAATCGAAAAAGAGACGAACGAAGGCATACAAAAAACATACACCAAGGCTCAAGACAAGCGAAACGAAGTGCTCCAGGAAGGGCAAGATAGAATGACCCGCTTGCGATCCAAGCAGGAGCGTGAAAGAGACCAATTAGTCGAAAGGCAAACACGCGAGTACAATGAGGTCAAAAAACGAGGCCAAGATAGAATCGACTATCATAGAACAAAGTATCAAGAGAACTTGGTCTTGCAACGCAAAGAAGCAGAAAACAGCCTACAGAGCCTTCAAGATCAGACTCTACAAGCAAAACAAGAGGAGATTCGAGATCGTGAGCTCGAACTCGATTTCATAAAACAAGATTACACGCAAAAAAACAAAATGGCTCGAGACTCAGGCCAACAGCAGCTCGACAAAACTAATGAAGGCTATCGCAAAGAAATTCAACGCTCGCACAAGATGGGCGACAAGAAGTTAGGGCTTCAAGAAAAAGAACAGCTTCGACTGCTCAATAAGAGCAAAACCAATTACGAGGACGAGCTGAACCAAGTCAAAGCGCAGCATGAAAAAGAGCGAACTGAACTTCAAACCTTGCACACTCAGCAACAACAAAAAATGAAAGCTGACCATCAAAAAATTCTGAGCAATCAAACTGAGAATTTTCAGCAAACCTACAATAAAAACGCAAAGCTCAACGAAAGAACACTCGACTACCAAAGAGATCTCCTCACCCGCAGCCTGAATAAAGAGAAAAAAGAAGTGATGCAAACTGTGGGCAAGTACAACAATAAAAACGACGACCCATTTTACCGAATGAAGAACGTGCCGTCTCAATTTCAAGACGGTGAACGCGCCTACGTCATCAAAACCAAGATTCCCGAGGCTGAAAAAGAAAACATCCATGTTCGAGTGCAAAAAGACAAGATAGTCGTCAGTGGTCAGCGGCAGTATGAAGATCAAGTTCGTGAGGATGGCCACCTGCTTGAAACAAACTCATACCAATCATTTCGCGAAGAATTCGGCCTGAAACAGCCCGTAAATGAAAAAGCAATCGTCAAGAAATACGAAAATGGTGAGATGACTATCACCATTCCCAAAATCGGCTGGGCTAAAGACAATACACCAGTTTAAACAGCTAGCTCTGTTTGGCCGCCCCAAAGATCAATACAGACTCAACAGCATCAATCATCATGGTCATGATCGCGCTCTTCAGAGCTATGAACAGTCTCCGCCTGCCCCGAAACAGATTTCAAATGAGCATCTGCTGCTCCGTGCTTATAGACCAACTCTCCCCCGCTATGACCGGCCTGATACAAAGGGTACACCCCACCCAAACTGGCCAAAACGAAAACAAACATCAACCACTTTTGCCGCCTAAGCGCTAGTGGAGCAATCGCAAACCCAAGCAGTACAAGAGCAACCAAAGGCACCTGTTCTCCCGCTTCTTCATGCTCCTCTAGAGCATCGTGACCGACAAGCTTCTCGACCTTATGCTCATCTTCTTCACCCTGCTCTTCTGCAAACTTTGCTGAGCCAAAATAAACTACGCATAACGCTACCACCACTACCCAGGCAATGGGTTTCACCTCAAACTTCAAAATCAACACTGAGAGCATTAAGGCTACAAAAGGTATTAAGATACCCAAAGCTATTGGCAAGTGCACAGCAATCGGATGTAACGGAAGATCAAACATCTCAGTCTCCTAAACGAAAGACTGAGCAAGGTATCAACAGGTTTCAAAGTTGTCGACCCACAATTGAACACACTCCCCTGAATGAAAACCAAATGCAGGCTGTACCAATCTGAGATGCCCCTAACTACAAAATGACTATACAACAACTGTAACCCTCATGAACTGTTGGACCTGCGGTAGATAGAGTTCGAGTTGGTCTCAAAGTTGCACTGGAGTTACATAGGGCCAATCTAGGGGGAGTCAATGAAACCAATTCAATTTTCTATTCTTATTCTGTTCATTTCTACACTTGCAGCTTGTGCACCAAGCGGCGGCACTTCGAAAAACAATTCGAATGAATCAGCCAGCGCCAAGTTCGTTTGCACAGATATAGTTGGCTCAATTACCAGCGCCGAATTAGCTGTGATTCATCTCGGTCAGACAACTGCGATAACTATCGAAACCTCTTCAAACAGCCTAACCTACAGCTCGCCAAGTCAAACTTGTACAGTAATCTCTGCCGGCACAGTTGCAGATATCACCAACAGACTTGATTCTGGCACTCTATGCGTCGACACAGACATTCTGCCAACCACCAACATTGAAGCTCTTTCTGTTCAAACAACAACAGGAGGCTCATCATCTAACGGCTTATCTGAAGATCAAGTTCGACTGAAAAACTCCACTTATTCTGAGTTTCGAGAAGATTTGTCTGACCTCATCGACGAACTCGAGGCTTTTGGAGGCCTAACGCTGTCAACATCAGCTGGCACTATCTCTTGCACAGGTGTTGGCTCGTCAGGTTTATGACCTCTACCCGTTCAGTGGCCCAGAACCGGGTCACCTCTTTTTATTCATAACTATCTATTGGTATCCCAAAAAAGAATTGCGTCTAGAAACCTCTCGAGGCTCGACTTTTTTGCCTCCTCAGCAGCTTTTTCTTCACGCATTCTCTTGTGAAAATTTATCGTGACGGTTTCGACCTCTTGCACAGCTGCATGAACGTCGACAGCCCCCCTGACATGATCCTGTTGCTTCTGTAAGATGTGTTTCTCCTGCGCAGCAAAATCACCATCACTCCAGAACAAGAGTCTAGCGTGATAAATCAGTTGCGAGCGAAACTTAAGACCTTCAATGAGCTCAAAGGCATCTGAAAATGGCATTGGCTAAGAGAGATCATTCGTAAGAATCTCGATCTGCTCATCGGTAGCAGGAAGCTTTTTTAGGTAGTTGCGAAGATGCTTCAGCTCTTCTGGATGCCTCACCTCATCAGAATCCATGAGCGAGATCACGGCTCTCCACATATTAAACTGGCTCGCTGGCATTCCACTCGTACAACCCCTCCCTCTTGAACCTAATCAACAATAACTGAAGCACCTGTCAAAACAAGGCTAATACCTTGCCAAGCATCACTGATCTCAAACATCTGCTTATCAATTTGATATCAAAAAAACCAAGCCAAAATGATAACAAGCGATGCTGATCACAGACGATCTTAGAAATCAGCCTTGCCTCAACCTCAGCTCTTTAATTTTTGTTTAGTCTTAGTGTTGAGGCTACGATTTTTTTGTGAGCGTGCCGATCTCTTTCACCATAAAAGACAACTCAGAGGTGAGATCGTGAAGCGTTTTGATGTTCGCTTTAAGTTGCCCAATAGGATCTACCGAGCTCGCAGGGTGAGACTGACCACCAGGCACTTCTGGAAAAACCTTCACAGCCTGCTCAACAAAACTCGCGTTGTTCAGCGCTATTACAGTTTTCATTGAATGTGCTTGCTTCTGGATCATTCCTACTCCCGTTGGTGAGTCGTAAAACCAAAGCTTGATTGAAAAAAAACCAACCCTTGATGTGCTTAAAGTCTAACTAGACAAACCTCTGTTCTAAAACTTAAATTACCTTACAAGCCTATTTTTTTCCGCACTGTGGTTCCACTTTGGAACTTTTACCTGCTCTTAGTTTCTGTACTGCTCGTATTCGCATTTGACCGAGTCAACATCAGCTTTTGATAGCTGCCTTCTGTCAATCCCCGAGGCGAGTGTCGTCTGCATTACGCTTTCGACCTCTTCTCTGTGAGCCAACCCTAACGCATGCCCAAGCTCATGAATCATTAAACTTTTAAAATCGACGCCCACGATTGAGCTTTGATCAACGTCACCCTGAGGTGTAAGCAGGTCGTCTTCTGGGAAGTGATAAGGGAAAGCGGCATTGACTCTGATGTCGGCCTCGTAAATCCGCGAACCTGTCCAGTATATGGTTGTTCTGGCCTGCTCAGAAGCTCTATCGGCTTCCCACTGATTCATCCAGTAAATGACATTGACGTTGTCCTGCCTGGGCTCATTAACCCCGCCTACGCCATAGATTTCGATTTTGAACACTTCTTTGTTCAATTGAATATTCCAGTGCTCCATAGCAGCTCTTATGGCTCCATAGGCCTCGTTGGGCACACTGTTGTGAATCATGTATCGAACGGGAAAGTTCTCTTTCCAAGAGACCCTCTGAAGCTCGCTGCTTTGGACGAAGCCGCAGGGCTTTTCTGGGTTGAGATGGCGTGAGCAAGCCTGTGTGAGAATTGCCCCAGCAACTGTCACCAAAAACATTAAGACTAGATTTCCACGACTCTTAGTCCTCATGCTTATTAACAATACAAAAATGAGACCAGACTTTAGACACTAAGAGTAAGTCGCAAATCATTGAAATCACTTAAAAACAGTCAGAAAGTGTGTGCCAATTTACGGCCACACAGGCAAAAAAATGCCTTCACTAAGGTGTAGACATATTCTCTGTAAACCTATGCAATCACTGTAAATTACAGGCTGAGCATACCTGCAAACTGTCAAGAGCCCCAACACGAGGCCCTGGCTTGAAGCGGACAGGCTGGAGGGGTGGGAGCTTTTTGCTCCTCCTCCAGTTTGATAGGTCGTTTAGATAGGTCGGTAGCTCATCAGGTCCCCACGATCGTGGTAAAGAGCTGGTCAGATGACACTTAAGCCTTATTACAAGCTTCGGGCCAAAATTTTGGGGCCAAAATGTCTGGCCTTTGGGCCTTTAAAACGATCTGGACCAAAGAAGGGTGGAGCCACTTTTCAACTGCAGTGACAAAACGATACCATTTTTCTTTAGTTATTTTAGATACTTATAGAGATCATCAGCTATATTAACTATAAGCAGGTGTTTTAGACACCGTGCTTTGGCAATAAAAAAGAGCGCACGCGGCGCTCTAGTTTATCGAATTCTTCTTTTGGAAAAGACTTGAAAACCTCAAACAGGCTCGGTGAACCTGTAACCAATACCTCGAACAGTTTGGATGTGCTTTGACTTGGTCTTTAGCTTCTTTCGAACTGCTGCCATATGCACGTCTATCGTTCTATCTGTCACATTTAAATTACCTAGTGCTGTGCTTCTCAACTCATCTCGAGAAAGAACTTTGCCACCAGATCGCACCAACTCAGTTAGGATTCGAAACTCAGTGAGTGTTAGCGTTAACTCATCACCGTCTACGGTTGCCCTGTGAGTCATAGTGTCGATTGCGATACCAGAGGCTTCAAGAACTGAATCGTCTGTTTCTGTAGACTCTGATCGCCTTAAAACCGCTCTAATTCGAGCTGCAAGCTCCTTAGAAGAATAGGGCTTAGTAATGTAATCGTCGGCTCCGAGCTCTAGCAATCGCACTTTTTGGTCTTCGTCATCTACGCCTGTCAACATGATCACAGGAGTGCTTCTAAAGTCTTCTATGGATTTCAATCCTCGAATGACCTCTTCGCCTGTCTGCCCAGGCAGCCTGTAATCAAGCAGAAGAAGGTCTGGCCGGTAATCTGCCATTGCTTGTCGATACTCGAGGCCCGACAGGCGGAAATCACACTCAAAGCCTTCAGTCACAAGGGCATCTTTTAGCGCTTCACAGATCGCTTGATCGTCATCAATCACTAAGATTTTTGCCATAAAGACCTCTCGTACTCTACATAGTGGTATAAATATGATCTATTTAGACCTCTAAGACAACGCCTAATTTTTTGAACTCCTGTGATCTGCAAAATGGTGAAAACACCAAATCAAGCTCTACAGCAGATAATCTTTTCTCCGTGTGACAGACCCTTAACTCGAAATTTTTGCCCTTGAACCAGACCTAGACCTTATACATACTGGGCCGCAACATTCACAGGGGTAGGTAATGGAAATGCTAAAGTTCGGGCGCTCAAAAAAGAAGGCCACTTCAACTCCGGCTTCAACATCAGACTCTGGGCAAAACCAAGTGAGCTCACTAGATTTCGAATCACAGGTTTACGCCACCGGAGAAACTATTCTTCAAGGAATGAAAGCCGACGACAAAAGCATGTTTAACAAAGACTGGTGGTACGGCCGTATCATGGATTCGTCTATGCAAAACGAAGAGTTCAAAACACAACTGTTTCGCTTCGTAGACGTGCTCCCCTACCTTCACTCTGGCTCTGAAGTCGCCAGACACTTAAAAGAGTACTTCGCCGAAGGTGGCGATGATTTGCCCTCTGTATTCAACTACGGTGTCGGGCTTGGCTCGCTTGCCCCAGGCTTGCTAGCCGGAGCCGTTAAGAAGAACGTCACCCAAATGGCAAAGATGTTTATCACAGGCGAGTCACCTCAAGATGCCCTACCCTCTTTGAAAAAAGCTCGTAAGAACAACCTTTGCTTCACAATCGACCTTCTTGGTGAAGCCACTTTGTCTGAAGCAGAAGCACTTGAGTATCAAGAGCGCTACCAAGAAATGATCGAGTGGCTGGCGGCTGATTCGGAATCATGGCCACATAACCCTCTGATTGATGAGGATGAAAATGGCAAAATTCCAAGAGTAAACGTATCAGTGAAAATCACGAGCCTTTACTCCCAAATTCACGAACAAGCCTGGGAGCACTCAAAGCAGCAAGTCAAACAACGACTTCGCCCGATACTTAGCAAAGCCATAGAAAAGAACGTCTTCATCAACATTGATATGGAGCAGTTCGCTCACAAAGACTTCACAATCGAAACCTTCAAAGAGCTCTTGATTGAGCCAGATTTTAAAGACTACCCGCACTTCGGTATCGTGATTCAAGCCTACCTTCGTGATAGCTCTAAAGATGTCGACAGCCTCGTCAGTTTTGCCAAAGCCAGACAATGCCCGATCACTATTCGCCTCGTAAAAGGGGCGTACTGGGATTTCGAAGTCATCCATGCCAAACAAAAAGGCTGGGAAATCCCTGTTTACACAAACAAGGCTGAGTCGGATGCCAATTTTGAAATTTGCGCACAGAAACTCATTGATGGCTACCCTCACATTAAACTGGCTCTAGGCTCTCATAATGTGAGATCCATTGCGGCTGCTTTAGTCTACGCTGAAAACAAGAAGCTTCCGAAAAAAGCGATTGAACTTCAAATGCTCTACGGTATGGCAGACCCCATCAAAAAGAGTGTGATCAACCAAGGCTACCGCGTACGTGAGTATGCAACAGTTGGTGAAATGATACCTGGTATGGCCTACCTCGTTAGAAGGCTTCTCGAAAACACTTCGAATGAGGGATGGCTTAAAAACAAATTTGCTGACGGCACGAGCAATGAAAAGCTTCTGGCAGATCCTGCGAAGGGCCTAAAAACCACTTCTGCAGCTTTCATAAAAAAACCAGGCCTGTTCTACAATCATGAGCCTCTAGACTTTGCAAAAACCGAAGCTAGAGAAAAGATGCAAGCTGCACTCGATGCCATATCTTCTGCCGGGCCGTTACCTGTGCCCGTAGCCGTGAATGGTAAGACTTCAAACAGCACTGAGATCGTCGAGCGGGTCAATCCGTCGCAATCGGATCAGGTCGTGGCTAAAGTCAGCTACGCAAGTGCCGAACAGGCCAACGCAGCAGTTGAGTCTGCAAAATTGGCTTTCAAAAAGTGGTCGAACACACCTGCCGATCAAAGAGCACAGATACTCGATAAGGCTGCCGACATTATGGCAGAGCGACGCTTTGAATTGTCGGCTATCGAAATTCTTGAGGTCGGCAAGACCTGGGCTGAAGCAGATGGTGACATTATCGAAGCGATCGACTTTTGCCGTTTCTACGCTAAAGAGATGAGAAAATTGGATCAACCATTTCGAACAGGCCATGCTCCAGGCGAACTCAGCCTGTATCAGTATTGTTCTGTTGGTGTTGCAGCTGTGATTGCACCCTGGAACTTTCCACTGGCTATTCTTGCAGGCATGACCACATCTTGCCTGGTTGCCGGCAACACTGTGGTAATGAAGCCTGCTGAGCAAAGCTCTTTGATTGCCTATAAACTGTATGAGATCCTGCGCGAAGCAGGCGTTCCGTCTGATGTGTTGCACTTTCTGCCAGGTCGCGGTGAAGTCGTCGGAGAAACTCTCACTAGTCATATTGATGTCGACATTGTGTCTTTTACGGGTAGCCAAGATGTGGGCCTACAGATTCTGCAAAAGGCTTCACAGTTCAAGCCCGGCCAAGCCAGAATCAAGAAAACTGTGCTCGAACTCGGTGGCAAAAATGCAGTGATCATCGATAGCGATGCAGATCTCGACGAAGCCGTAGATGGAGTTATTTATTCAGCATTTGGCTTTCAAGGTCAGAAGTGTTCCGCTTGCTCTAGAGCTATTGTATTAGAAGGCATCTATGACCGTTTTGTGAACCGGCTCATTGAATCGGCGAAAAGTCTTCATGTGGGCAAATCGAATTTGCCAGAAACATATGTGGGCCCAGTTGTCGATCAAGAGGCAGCAGACAGAATCAATGGCTTTATTGATAGAGCAAAACAATCGAGCAAAATGGCATTTCAAGCCGCTGCGCCTGAGTCAGGCTCTTTTGTAGGACCAACTATATTCGTAGATGTCGATCCGACCTCTGAGCTAGCTCAAGAGGAGATCTTTGGCCCCGTTTTATCGGTTATCAAGGTTAAAGACCTCAGCGAAGCCCTCGAAGTGGCCAATGGCACTCGCTACGCTTTGACAGGCGGCCTGTTCTCTCGAAGCCCTGCCAATATTGAAACTGTTAAGTCTGAGTTTCAAGTTGGAAACTTGTATATCAATAGAGGAAACACTGGCGCGATTGTCGAGAGACACCCTTTTGGTGGCTTTAAAATGTCTGGTGTCGGTCAAAAAACCGGTGGTCCTGAGTACTTACAGCAATTTCTTGAGGCCAAGGTCGTAACCGAAAACACAATGAGACGGGGTTTTGCACCGCCTTCTGAAGACGATGATTGATAGCAGAGCCCTATTTCACCCATAGGAGTTTCTAACTACTCAAATTTTGAGTTTTGAATACAATGTTGAGTGTGAACAGCTGATGGAGGGGGCCGAAGTTGACACACTCATTGAAGACCGCATTTTTTTTACTTTTTGTATTAAGCGCAGTTGGCTGTGGTGACTCCAACCACAGTAAAATCACTCCGAGTAACGATGGCTTCGATAGCCCTGTGAGTGGCAAAGTCGACTTTCAAAACATTCAATCTCAGGTTCTTGAGAAGTACGATTGCACGAGGTGCCATAGCAGTTACCGATCATTTTCGGTCGCCAGTGCGAATGCTGAGAAGATCTTAGAGCGCATGAGTCGACAACCGGGAGAGGTTGGCTTTATGCCTCAAGGGGGCAGCAAGAGAGCCTCAAGAGGCGATCTTGCGATACTACAAAAATGGATCAACGACGGCACGCCAGAAATCAATGAGCCCGATGAGCCAGGCGATGGTGAAGACGATCCTGTTGAGCCCATTACGACTCCGATAAGCTTTGAAATGGTGAGCAATGAAGTTTTAGAAAAGCGGTGCAACACCTGTCACACTCAATTTCGAACCTACCGATATGTTAAAAACAATGCTGATCGCATCTTGAGCTTTGTAAAAAGCGGCCAGATGCCACTTAGCCCACGCAACAATCAAATTGCTGAGATGAAAGATGTCGAAAAGGCTCTGCTTGAGGTTTGGGTAAATGCCGGAGCACCTGAATTCGCAGACACTCCAGCTGAAGACGTAGAGCCATTACCACTTGAGCCCACATGGATCTCTCTTCAAGAGAACATCTTCGGCCCAAGGTGTGTGATGTGCCATTCGCAGAACAACCGACGAGGCCCCATTGACATTTCAACCTATGAGGCCTTTGAAGAACAAGCCGAAGATCTGTTTGATATGGCTGACCCTTTTAATAGCCCTTTCATTGGAGCAATTATAGCCAGAGAAGAGCAAGACTTCTTAGATCCGATGCCAGCTGAATGGGCAAGAATTCCTCTAGAGCCGGTTAGCCAAGAAGAACTATTGGTTATTGAAGAATGGATCAGACGAGGCAGACCAAGTGGTCTATAGCCACTTGGGATCGTGCACTTCGCCTAAGAACAATATTGAACCTGCAGTTTTAGAGTAAACTACAAACAAAAACGGCTTATCAAAAACAAGTTTGATGGGCTCGTTTGGATCTAACCCGGCTCCAGCCTTCATCACAATGGCTGTTGCCGCAGCTGCCTCAATGCCTTTTTCATTTAGTGCAAAGAAAGTACCCTGTTTCACTTTGCCTACTACAATGTTATGTTTTTTGGTGAAGAATTGAGATAAATCGTAATTCGAATCTTCAACAAGAAGCCCAAGACCTAAGGGCTTTAATGTATCTGTTAAATCTATATCTGAGCTCACCTTAAACTTCGGAAAGGCCAGGTCTACTTTTCTGTAATACGTAACTGGTAAAAGCTTCTCCAGCGTAGATGACTGGAAACGTTTTTTGAACTGCTTCAGATTACCTTTCGGTCTAAAAGCCATGAAACTGAGATCTCGGTTATCTAGCTGAATTTCAACCATCTCAAAATCTTTGTCATCACGGTAATTGTATTTACCTTGCCTCTTCATTGCCGTCATCTTTTTCACAACACCACTGTCGGTGGTGAAATCCATTTTCTCATTAAACTCTTCTTTGAAGTGCGTAGACCAAGCGACCTTCAAATAAATTGTGTTCAAAAGTACCATCAGTGAGTCTTCTGGAATCTGACTCAAAAGATCTTTCACCTTTTGCTGAGTTTGCTCAGACACCCAGTCGTTGATCTCTTTAACTGCTTGTGCAGAGTCGTTCACGAAATCGTAAGTTTTCAGCATAGCACCAAGTTTTGATTCGATTTCTGGAACAACCTTGGGGTTCAACTTGTACTTATCAGTCATTGCCATCCCGAACCCAACGCTAAAGTCAGCCACACTCTCACCTGAAATCGCACCGGGATCAGTTACCGCCCCTACCAAGTTCGCAAGCTCTCGCTCTAGCCCCTCAAGGCTTTCTTGTACTGCTTTTAAGTTAAAAGCCTTCACCAGTGCCTGCCGAGATGGAACTACAGCGCCTTGCTGCAAAAGCCGTAAGGCCAATTCGTAAGACAACGGCGAAATGACCCGATTCTTCGACTCATCTGGCAAAACAGAAAGCAGTTTGCGAGCAAAAGCGGTGTTCTCATTTTTGTAAGTATTTGAGTAAAGTTCATCGTCAAACTTCACCTTACTATTAGCCTCTTTGAACCTGTTCATGGCCTGAACAAACTCAGGGTTAAACTGGGCTCCTTTAACCTTTGCTTTTCCGCCAGAAGAAGTCTCGCTGTTTTGATTCAGGCACCCAACCGATGCTGCCAATAATAGGATTACTAGGATCTGTTTTTTCATGTCCAAATCATTGATAATTTTTCAGACGGTGTCACGCCCGCAGTTGAGAGCTCAGCAATTCAAAGCCCGAATTGAACCGGACGCCCATGAGAGCTAGACCTTTCTCGAGTTCACCTACTCACTCAGTAACTCATGAGGCAAAATTAAATTTTTGAAGATCAACAGAGAACCGGAGTGGCAGAGTTGGCAGAACTTCCTCTAAACATTCAAAAGCAAATCGATGAATTGGCCGAGCCAGGCAACACACTTCTTGACGAGCAAGACGAGTGGCAAAAAGCCATTGTCGTATGGCAAAAAGCCCTTGAAATCTTACCCCAGCCTCGTTGGCAATGGGAGGCTGCTAGCTGGTTTTGCGCCTCAATTGGTGAAGCCTATTGGGTTGGAGAAGAATGGAAACAGTCACTTGATTATTTCGAGCTGGCAAAAAAACATGAACATGGCAATAACCCTTTTATTACCTTTCGTATTGGAACCTGCTTAGTGCAACTCGGAGATGAGGTAAAGGCCAGACCTTATCTTGTGGAGGCCCTCCAAATAGCTGAAGATCTCTTTGAAGACGAACCTGAGTTTCTAGCAATAGCCAAGAAGTTAGAAGTTAGAGGTTAGAGGTTAGAGGTTAGAGGTTAGAGGTTAGACTAGGCTGAGGGGCGGTATTCGTGAAAGCTCTGTATTTCACCTACTCTCGGGCGAACCTCTTCTCTCGGAAACAAGCTCTCTCTGCTGTTGAATCGTAGCATGTAAATGCCAAGGCCGACAAATACGCCAGCTAGTTCTCCCCCGAGGTGGGCCGAGTATGCTACACCCCCAATTTCACTAAGAGTACCTAACCAACCCGCTACATCTGAAGCCAACCACATACCCAGAATCACCCAAGCTGGCAGAAATACAAAACCAGAATAGGTCTTGAAAGGTAAAAACAACCAATACACAAAACGCACAGGGTAGTTACGGTAAATGCAGCACATCAACGCCATCATTCCGCTGACGGCTCCGCTGGCACCCACCAAAGGAGCTGCCGTTTCACCCGTCATCACGGTAAAACCAAGTGCCGCTACAACTCCAGAAACTAAAAACACTAGCAAGGTAGCTAGCCCTCCGATAACTGGCTCGACCATACCCCCGAAAATAATGAGAAATAGCATGTTGCCTGCGAAATGTACAAGACCACTGTGTACAAATATATAAGAGAACATTTGCTTAATTGAGAAGTTCTGCGAGCTCAAACCCAGAGCGTAGCTCGGATGAATTTGCTGAACCTTTTTGATTCCTATAAGCTTTTCTCTCCAGTACTGAATTGCAATCTGATCACCCTTAAAAGAATAACTGGCCGCCTCGTTCATAAACTTGGTATTACGAATCGCTAAGCTTCCAAGTAAAGTCACTTTCTCTTCACTACCTTGCTTAGCCATATCAGCAAGTTTCGACATAAACCCAGAATAGTCTTCAGGATGTGCCTTTATGAACTGTGCATAGAGCCGACCTTGAGTACTCACGTAAAACTCATCATCGAATTGCTTCTCTAGGTTTTGTTGAGCCAACTCGTTAGTTTGCATGGTCATCACCATCACTAGCGCGTTTAGAAAAACCAGACACCATGTGACAGGAGCCAACCTAAAGCCAATGATACCTTTCAGGTAAGGAATGATCACAATGCCACTCCTGAACGGTAATGTTTCATTAGCTTCTCCATATGAGTGTCTAAATCTGACTGGCCCGGCAGTTCACTTGCCAGCCCACGCCTGGGAGATTTGCCTGCATCAACCAGCTGTGCCACACCCCACTCTGACTGCAGCAAGGTTTGCGCCTCTTTCATCTTTTTTGACTGCAGCAAACTGTAGACATAGGGTCTTAATATTGAAGTCTTTCGGAAACGCTCGTCTATTAATAATTCCGCAATCTTCATTGCTTGATCGTAATCTCCACTTCGCGTTGCGTTCTCTAAAAGAGCTTCGCCGCGAACACCCCAATCTAGATCTGGTTCCTCTTGACGCCAATCTTCAACAGAGGCGTACAGCTCGTCCGCAGACTCCAGCAGTAACAGCAACTCGACCTCAACTTGCTTTCGCATCTTCGAAGAAACATCTGGCAACCTAGCAAGCCGCTCGAACTCACCTCTCGCCTCATTCACTCGGCCCTCTAGCTTGGCCTTAACAGCCACAGCATAATCATGACTCTCCTGCATCGGCAGGAGGGCGAGTAATTTCTTGTAATCTTCTTCATCGTCTTCACAAGCTATGACCCTAGCGACCTGTATGGCAGTACCGGCAGAGACGAGAATCGAGTGATCGCCAAGAGACTCTTTTTTCAAAAGTTGGCAAGGCTGCGACTTTGTACCCGCGCAAGAATCAGCCTTGCTGTGGAAATCACACATTTTTTCGGCTACTCGCAGCCGACCTTCAGAAGACAAGCTTTCGATCGCTGTGACAGCGACGGCATTCAATTCGCGGTCTCGCCCTGTTCCAGCTAGAATTCTTACTCTTTGCTGGGCCAGAAAGTTTGCAAGTGAAGGCTGGCTAGCAAGCTTGTTCAAAAAGTCTTCTGCTTTTGCAAACTCTCTACGCTCTATAAAATGCCGAAGAGCCCAAACTGAAATGTGAAGAGGAGTATGTTCGACGAAACTAGCGAAATGAGCCTCTACAGAGCTCCATTTTGAGTCGGACCAATCTTCAACAACTTTGCTCATTGTGCAACTCGAAGACTCTGGAGAAAGATCGCAAACCTTACTAAGGTATTGATTTGATAGCTCAGGGTTTTCAGAGTGAACAAAGGCTTGTGCCAAATAGGCCGTTGCGTTTTCAGACGATTTCACGTCTATAAACTTTTGAGCTTCTTTTTCGAGACAAGATTTCGAAACCTCGCCTGCCGCAAAAAGCGTGAGAACAATATTGAGTCTTTTCTCTTCTGAAACAGTCTCAACCCTAGGCCACTCATCCATTGCATAGTCGACTTCGTCGCAATAGCTGGCAAATTTCGAATCGCCGAAAGGTAACAAACCCGAATCAAGAATTCCATTCCAAACAGTTGGGCCGATTGCCATAGATGAGACCAAAACTAAGGCAGCAACACTACCCAGCACAGACTGAACAAACATTTTCTCAAAAACGTTTGGTGAGCCAAAGTTAGCCTTGTTGACTGAAACCACTATCGAGTCGGCGATTCGATCATGCCAGGGTCGCCTCTTGTTATCTGACAAAACTGCTAAAAACGGCAACAGGGCAAAAGCCAGACTCAACAACCAGGTCAGGGAGCGAAAAAATGCCGCTGGAACACTCAGTTTTTTTTGATCCCAAATACCCAGAACTCGCAAACCGAAGACCAACTTGCCGAGCGTACCTCCGACCAAGCTGTTCATCATAGTCATGTAAGAGACAGTAAGAATCAACACCACTGTCGCAATGGCTGTTACCGAGAGTAAGAACTCGACTTCTTGATTCAAGAGCAATGATCTTACAAACAGAAGCTGAAAAGGTGAACTTACGAGTAGTACTAAGGGAGCAAGAATGACGCTAATGTCGATTATAGCTGCTGCTAAACGATCGCCTGGCGCTGCCAGGTTAGACAGCTTTGCCCCACCGTCTTTGCGGGGATCATCGCTATGATTTGATCTTGTAACATCCCGATAAACCATGAAGATTTATCGGTATTTCAGAGATGATTAATAAGTTAGAATTCGTCTAGAATTCAGTTCTGGACTGTCTTTGCAAGCTTCATGTTGTAAAGCCTACCGTAGCTGTCCAGCTCAAATTCAACTGAGCCAACTTGACTTTGGTCGTCTGCTAGCAACGAGTAAGTTTCGAAAACTCGGTCCCCGTTAGCTTGCTTCGATTTTGTAATGACAGAGCTAAACTCGACTGGCCAAAGGGCCTTTCTTTTCATCATAAAGTCTTTTCGGTCAGTCACATACTCAGGCTTCTGATCACCAGAACCTTCTTGAAAAGAGACCTCTTGCACTTTGTCTTGAAAAAAGCTCACTTTATATTTGCTACCTAAGAAGCCATACTGAAAGTCTTCAATCTTAGATGGCTCGTAGCCTATGCTAGCTGGTTGTCTGCCCTTGCTTTGGCTCAACTTTTTTGCCAACTTGTTTTCGTAGCCGTCGTCTCGCTTCTCTTCACTCGCTAGAAATCGACCAACTTCAGTCTTTTTAACTTGTTTCTGAAACAGGCCATCAACGCCCACTACATTGAACATTACTGCCACCAGCAAAGCCGACCCTAAAGACATCATATATTTCTGTTTAGGGGTTCCAAAGAAAGTTGCTTTCTGCTCGGGCTCTTCAAGCTTGGGGTGTCTTACCACCTTGGCTTTTGGAAACTCGATCACTTCACCTTCTTTTCGTTCTTCTTGCTTGTTTGACATATCCCGCTCCTTTGCGTTCTGCCCTATCACTAGTGCTAGGAGTGTTCCTGCTCAGAACACTGTGATTTTGAGCTGAGCGAAAACTGCAGTTACAGGTGGCTAACAAAAAATGTCAGACTTGGCCCATCTCAAACTGAAACGATCTGAGCTGTAGTTTTCATTAACACCTGTACAAGGCTTGAGACCTCTAACTTGCTGAACACGCCCTCAGCTGGCCTCGCAATTGCTCTAGATATAAGTGTTATCTCAAGAGTTTTATCGTCAGAAATAAGAACCGGGTTTAACTGTTTCATTCTGATCTAGACCTCCGGAGGGGGAAAAATGACAGTAAAGAACATCAAGTCACGTTGGATTATCTTCGCCATGCAGATCGTTGCAATTGTTGCGCTTCTTGCCTTCAATCAGCCATCACAAGCATTTAATGATAACGATAATGACAACGACACAACTCAGACGCCTCGAAGAATTGTCGACAATATGTCTGTACCCTATCGCTGGAGAAAAAACCCACCAGATGTTGGCTTTCGCCACTACGAGAATAGAGGCCGAGATGATGACCAGTACACAGTTTGGGTACCTGGTCTGACAGACGGTATGGATGCTGAACACAAACAAATGTACTACGATATGAAAAAGCAAGATTCTGCCATCGTCTGGAACTACCGCAGAAAAGAAGTCGCTGCAGTAATCAAGTATGCTCAAGCCAACCCTCGTGCAGAATGTCGCACACAAATCAACAACACCGCAACTGCTGTGGCCTTGGTTTGCAGGTCGGGTGGCGAGACAAAGCGGTTCCCAAACATGGTGGCTTCACAGTTTGATCACTACCTTGATGACATAATGATCACTCCCACAGAAGACGCAGGCCTTGAAATCGCTGGCGGACAAGTTAACGGTGGAGACCGCAGTGGACCAAGACACTTCAGCGGTGATGGTGGGGGGACCACTGGTGGTGGTCAACAAGCAACTGATCGAGGCCCAGCCTCTTCAGGCGGACCAAATGGCGGAGGCGGAGTCGCAGGTCCATCTCAACCGGGCGGTGGCTATGGTGGCTCTGATGGTTCTGCCTACAGCTACTACATCAATAGTCAAGTGACTCCACGAGCCCAAAACATTGAAAGATCCTCTGACTCGGTTTTCTCAAGCGGAAATGAAGACTTCATTCAGCTTGACGACAAGTTGAAGTCAAAAGCAGATGTTAAGATGGCTCCTTCACCTGCTGTTCGAGAGAACAAGAAAAAGAACAAGTCTTGATCTGTTTATCAAGACGTAGGAAACTTGGGACATGGCAACTTCATTTAGATTCTTCAGAATTTTCCTCGCAAGCCTACTCGCTCTGATTATCCACCAGGCATCTTCAGCCCAGGAAGATGCTGAGCTTAATGACAGACCGAGCTCACCGGTTGCCACAAAATCTACTAGCAAAAGAGAAGCCCAGGCCCGAAGAGCCTTAAACACAGGTCAAAACAAGAAGGTCATTGAACTTCTCAACCCCTATACAGATCAGCTCTCTGTGCCTGGTTATCTAGACCTCGCCAACGCCTATGGAAATATGAATGACGTCGAAAACGAGGTTCGTATTTTGCGAATCCTGAATGATCGAGATAAAGACAACTACGAAAGCCACTTTGTGCTTGGTCATGGTTTATTGAAGTGGCTAGATGAAACCAAAGATGAAAACAAAAGAAAAGAGATTGAGACAAGCTTAGTTATCGCTTTTCGAGAGGCCATAAAGTTAAAGCCCAAATATAAGCCCGCTTATGACAGCTTGCTCAATTACTTTGTTGGCACCAATTTAAACTACGAAGCCCGGCAACTGCTAACTCAAATGGTGGCCCAGTTTGGCGCCAGGCCTGAATTGCTGAACGACCAATGCCGACTCTACTCTATTGATGGGTACCTCAATCAAACCATTGAAATGTGCAAAAAGGCGATAGCGAAGTCTCGCAACTTTGCTGACAATTATATTTACCTCGGCCAAGCTCATATCGAAAAAGGTGATGATGCAAAGGGTGGCAAAATCATTCGCTTAGCAGCGAAAAAGTTTCCAATGGCTGAGATCGCACAATGGGCCACAGGCAAGTACTACTTTGACAAGGGCAATTTTCCTGTATCGACTCGCTACTTTCAGGCCGCAGTGAAAGCCAATCCAAACCAAGACCGTTCTCAACTTGGGCTGGGCAAGTCTCTCTATGAAGAAAACAACTACAAGATCGCTTTGAAGCACTTGGTGTCAGCTTGCAAACTCAATCAAGCTCACAAAGAAGTCATTTTAATTTCTGCAACTGATCTGAGACTTAAAAAACAGTCTATTTTGGCTGACGATTTCAAACGAGCTTCTTACAGTTGTGGCAAACAAACCACGAGATAGCTACACTAGCTTTACTGTATCTCTTGAATGTCCATTCGCCAGTCTTGATCGGGCCCCTCTCCCCCTCGTTTGTTGTCCATGCCGTAGGTGTAGAGAGCTACGTGTGTTTCTGAGAGTTTGGTAAAGTAGATTCTAAAGCCAAAGTCTTCAGGAGACATCCGAGGCACACGCCCAGTCCACTTTGGGCACAGCTTGGCTTTCTTGCCAACGTTGAGTACATAGATGCCTTCTTGAGTCGCGCTCGGCAAGCGTCCGCAGAGCTCTCGGAAGCGCTCAAGCTCATGTCGTATAAGCATGATCATGTCTCCTTTCTTATTGAAGAAGAACTCTCCTGCGGTCCATCTGCCCTGCTTTCTCAAAGACTCGATCTGGTTTTCTGCTGTGGTCTGAGCGCGCTTAGCATTTGCTCCGTCAGGGTCATCTATACGCTCAGCTTCCTCATCAGAATTAGCTGCCTCAGGATTAATCACCTTCTGCTGAAGCTTTTCAATCTTTTTTAAGCGAGTTTGAAGCTCAGCCTGTGTCTTTTCTTGATTGGTCACAGCATAGTAAGAAGTGGCTCCGACAAAAGCCAATGAGATGGCAAGTGCGACTAGTACACCAGCCAAAGATCTGTCTTGATCAGGTTCTCCATAAGTATTCTTCTGGGGCTGACCTGGCCAAAACATCAAATACAAGAGCATCAAAGCATTAATACCAGGAACAAAATAGGCAATAACAAAATACCCAGGATGCCCTAAATCGTGCAAACGGCGAATCGCAACACCAACCGTATGCAAAAAATAAAGAAAAGTTGCAATTAGAATTAGACCAGCAGCCCACGCATCTTGACTGATAAAAATCAGTAGACCAGTTACCATCATAAGCAAGATAACAGCCGCTCCGTAGCTTTTGTCCCAGAAACCTAACCGATTCACTCTGCCCGTTGTCTTGATGAACATTCAGTTGTCTCCCCGTAATGACGACACAGCCTCTAGGACGAAACTGTCTCTGCCCAACAAAGCTTCTTCTAACTTATATTCAACCTCAAAGTCAGGGCTGACGCCAACCCTTTCTAGAGTTTCTCCCTCTGGATTTTGATAAAGAGCCTCAGGTACCGAGAAAGAATGATCCCTTCCCAGAATCGACAAATCATACCAGACACCCAACAAGACATCCCCGGAAGACACAGCTCCTATGACTTTAGATTTTTTACGATGTTTAATCGCTTCAGCAAATATTTCTGCCACCGAAGCCGTCTCTTGATCTATCAAAACTACAACCCGCCCCCTAAAACACCCATAGTCCTCATAGGTTTCTAGATTCACTATTGAGTTCTCTGAGAAAATCTCAATTTGCAGAGCATCACTCGGATCATCGGGCAGTCTTCTAACTCTTGATGCGTGAGAGGCGAGATCTCGTGGTTTGATGACATGGCCGATACTTTGAGGTTCACAGAAAAACGGAGAAAGTGCTCTCAGCATGGCGACAAAACTGCCACCCGGGTTGCCTCTAATATCGACGATCAATGATTGATATTTTGCAAAGCCCTCCTTTGCCAAAGTTGACCACGCCAGTTTATCCCAAAGCTCTTTTCTAAAGCTCGAGATTCGAAGTCTGCCAACACCTCTATCAACACTTTCAAGTGTTGGCGCTTCATCGATTTGCATTTTTTCAGGTTCAATCTGAAAAGTGAGCAAGTTGTCTCCCCTTAGAAAGACGAACTCTCCTCGTGCCTTTTGCCCCTGCCACTGGGAGATCACGCTCTTGCCATTAATTGTGGCCAAACTGTCTCCCACTTTTACGCCCTGCTGCTCAGCCGAAGATCCTTTCAAGACCTCTGAAATCACAAATTGAGTCTCAATAAATCGACCTCGCAGACCCGTGTCTCGTGATTCACCCGTCCAGAGTTGCCTTGTCTCACTCGGAACGTAAATGCCCAGATGACTCATTTGCAACTCATCAAGTTTTTCTGCCAATAGATTCACAACGTGCGATTTGTGCCGAAAGGCTGACACTTGATCACTGAGCGACAAGCACTCTTTAGACCATTTAGTAAGCCCATCAGGTTTCTCGAATATTCGTGCAGAGACAGTCTTACAGACCATAGAGATTGCATCGCCATAGACAGACGACACTACCAGACTCCAACAGAGGAGACCAAAAGAGACAATCGATACGAAGTAGATTCCAAGAAGTTTCATTGTCAAAAAAAAGGGCCCCTGAAAGGAGCCCTTCCTCAATCTATAACTTTCAAAATTTCAGATTAAGCAGCGCGCTTTTTGCGAGCCTGTGAAGGATCAATGTTGTATTGCTTCACTTTTCTGTAAAGAGTTGCACGGCCAATGCCCAAAGCTTTTGCTGCTTCAGTCAAATTACCGTTGTACTCGTGAATTGCATTCTCGATAGCAATGCTTTCTAGCTCGTTGATTGTGCGAACTTTGGCTGAAGCACCTCGAGAAGGCTGACTTGTACCTGGAAATGGAAGAATCTTCGCACCCTGATCAACAGGCGCAGTGCCCACTGTCAAAGATGGAACATCGCCACCCACGTTTTTGCGGAACTCAGGATCGTTCATGCCTCTCGCCCACTCAGTGTTAGAAAACACTTTAAGTGCGAGCCCATGCCCCTGAGAAAAATTGCGTACTTTTTCGATCTCGGCGTGGTCATCACTTACCAAGATTACAGTTGAACGTGCCATTAAATACCTCCAAAAATGGTTCCGTTATTCATCAAACTTGACCCACATTAAATGTATCGGCGCCCCATACTGAGATGATTAGGAAAAAATTGCCTATTTTTCCCAAAATGAGATAACAGCCTGATATTACTAGTGAAATAAAATGAGGCAACAATTGGCCAGATTTGAGAAGAGCCATTTGGTAGGAAAAAAGGTTCAGACCCTTAAACAGATTAAACCTTTCGAGCTAACTCACCTGAGGGCTCGTTAAACAGTATTCCTAATTTGGCATTTGTATTGCTCTAATCTTTGCCATGAAGTTTTGGCTTGAGCTCACACTCTATATATTAGTAGTGACGGTTATTTCTCCACACGCAGAGGCCACAGATCTAACCAGGCGTCCAGTTCTTGGGCTATTTGCCGCTACAGCCACAGCTGCCGTGACAGGCATGCCTTCTTTCGCGAACTCACCCCCGACGACTGCGGCTTTAGGCTCAGCGACTAACATAGCTCCCCCGGCAAGCATCCCCTGGGGCTGGATTAGGTCGATATCGAGTGAGGCCTCTGCCTGCACGGTCGACGAAGTGTTCTGCCTTATCCACCCTGCAGATCGAATCGATCTTATTGATCGGCACTACAACATTGTCATGAACTACACAGAAATTGAAAATATAAGCCTAGACCAAATTGAAAGGCTAGACGTAGCCAGAAGGCAACTCGTACGCATGCGGCAGCTTGAACAATCGCGGCTCGCTTTTCTAGAAGAGCTGGCAGAACAGCAGCAGCAAACTCTAGAGCAGCTCGAGTCATCTCAGAAACCATTGCAGTCAGTTGCGCTTCTCGATCTTGTTTCTCGGCATCTGCCAATTGAGAGGCTGAATCGCATCCGTTGGCAAATGGCCTACCCAGATGATGAAATCATAAATAATGAAGACCTCGTGGCTATTGAGCAATTGGTTAATGAAGCCGGCTGGAGTGAGTCTCTAATAGTTTTTTCAGACGCTCACAGTTCAGACAGCTGCGAAGTTGAGCTGTCAAAATGAGAGAGTTTTAATTCGCCTTAGCCTGCAAACTTAACTGTAAGCCACTAAAATTTCAGCATTACCAAGGCAATCTTGATTTTGTACTGTCATTCAATTCAAAACTCGTAAAAGTCTAGTTATTGCAAGTTGTAGAGTTAGATTGGTTTTTACTCAAAGCCTTGAAAGGCCCTTTTGATGATAAAAAAAGCATTTGTTTTCGTTGGCTGTGGCATGCTGGTATTCTCCTTGGCGTTAATTCTTGCCAACCTTTGGGCCCCAGCGCTCGACCCAGCAGCCAAAGATATGCTTGAAAGAGAACTTTCAAGCCCAACGCCCGCCCAGGTTGAAGCCTACAAATACACGCTTGGCATCGGATCACCGCAAGATTCTTCGCCACTAGAACTTGGTCAAACAGTGTACGAGGCCATTGGCAATTCGAGTGAACAGGCCAACAACTTGAGAAGATCTGCAAGCGAAGGAGCTAGCAAACTTGATCTTAAGGTTTACTGTCGTCTCCCCTCTGAGTGCAAAGAAGAAGAGTTACAAGAGCTGAAGGAGAAGCTCCAAAGCCCAGAGGGGCAACTCTCCGTAAAGAGATACAGTGAGCTATTGGCTTACCCGGGTATCGGCATTGATGTGCCTTTCAACATGGATGCACTGGCCTTTCCAGCAATAACTCTTTTCAATTTGGCAAAACAGAGATTCTTTAGAATTGACCAGCTGTGGGCTAGTGGCAATGAACAGAAAGCTCTTGAGATCTTGCTTGAGCAAAGAGACTTTTACGCCGCTTCAATCAAGCTACCAAATAGCCTGCTGTTTTCAGTCATTGCAGTTAACATAATCGATGATTCACAAACCTTTCTACGTGACCACCAAGAGCGGATCAAGAAACTCGGGCTCCTTAAAGACAGCTCACAAGCCAACATATCAGTCGACTTCAATCAAATTCGAGATCACACCCTGTCGGTCGAGTTTCGAGTTGTCGCAAGCTCACTAGACCTAGTTGCCGATGACCCTGTCACCGCTTTGATGGTCTCTTCACTAGAAGAAAACCAAGCGACGAAACAAAGTTTTCTTAAGCGCACGTTGAAGTCGATAACAGGTCTTGCTATGTCACCTTTTCTTGTGAAGTCGGCAACACTTAACGACTATTACGCCCATCTTAGGAAAGGGAGCTCAGACAAGTGCGTGCTCAACAACGAAGGATGTGGCTCCCGAAGAGAAATGTCATTTACCGACTATCTTTACAACCCAATTGGAAACTTACTTAATCAAATCATGACGATAAATATCGGCTACACCCTTCAAAAAGTAAAAACAAAGGTAGATTTGATAAATCAGGCTGTTGTTACGAACTAATAGCAGCTTAAACGAAGAATCTTGGCAATTGTTCGGCGAACAGCATCTTCATCAGAAGAGTCTCGCTGAAACAGGTAGGCTTTGCGCTCTACCTTGAGCATTAGAGACGCTATTTCAATTGCTATGGCTGGTAGAGCCGCAAATGTATTCGAAATAAAAAAAACCAGGCCTTCGAGCCTGGTTTTTTATTTTAAGAATGTGGCCGAATCTATCTGCGACCAGATTTGATTTTGACCTGCATCTTTGAAATCAACTGAACAGCCATTTTCTCGTGCACTTTACACATCTTCAATTCATCTTTTCTGTAAGATCTCTGACTAGGAGTTAAAGTACCTGTTTCAAGCTCCATCTCGTAATCAAGTTTGTTCGAACGAATGCCTTCGAGCTCTTTTGTCTGTTGCTTAAACAACTTACTGACGCCACTCAACGGAGCCACTTCTAGCCACTCTTCTTTATTCTTGTACCAAGTTAACATTCTCAAAAAACGTGCTTTGTTTTTTGCGAGAGTGAACTGCGGGTACTGGCTTTCTTCAAGACTCAGAATGTTGTCGATCTGATCGAGAATCGCCAAATCTTCATCAACACCTTCAACCATACCAAAAGCATTTTGTTGCTGTTGGTTTGTCTCTTTGTTTATTTCATCACCCGGGTTCAGCACACAGACCTCCTCAGTCGACTCCCACTACCAAGCACCCCATTTCGCTTGGTTGAATCATCCAAAACCAAAATCACGCTTTAACATTTAGAAATTTGAAAAACAATTGCGACACTTCATAACACGAGTCGCTCTCATCACTTCAATTTGACTCGATGCAGGGTGAAAATAAACATCCAGCACCTCTAACGAGTCGGAAAGGGCCAGAGCCGCTTCTAAGTGCGTTGCGCAAGGATGGTGATATCAAAAATTTTCCAATATTTCAAGACACTTAGCTCATAACATGGGTTGAAAAAAAGATTCGGATGTTCGAAGGCTCGACACTAGCAACGTAAGCCAATGAAATTACTGCAAAAATTTAAGCCAGAGAGCGGCCGATAAGCACACCTAGGGCGCAGGCCGCTATAGCCAAAACATTACTCGCCCCGATATTAAGCAAAAGTCCTATGTGCTGAGACTGCTCTAGCAGTTTTATTGAGTGAAGGGCATAACCAGAGAAAGTCGTAAATCCTCCAAAAACACCTACCCCAAAAAACAGCACAGGCAAGGGGTTCGAGGCATCGGCTTTGGTCAGCGAAAAAACCAAGCCCAAGCACAAAGAGCCCAAGACATTCACCAAAAGAGTGCCATACGGAAACGAGCTTCCAAACGGAATCAAGTCGACTGCGTACCAGCAGGTAGCACCGATTCCACCTCCCAAGAAAACTAGTAAAAACGGATAGAAACTTTTCACGCGTTCAACCTGCCCTGTCACATGTCTAGATTTTTCATTGTCGCATGTTCAGCTCCATCCTATGATCCCGGGATGTCTGAAATCAATGAAAACGAATCGAATCCTGACAAAGAGGAAAAGCAGGTCAGCACCCGCATTTTGATTGGCCTGATTATCGGTGCCATAATTGGACTCGTATTCAACATACAGTTTCCAGATGCACCTTGGGTGGCTTGGATCCTAAAGAATGTCACTGGCCCTATTGGTACCGCATTTCTGCAAAGTTTGATTATGATCGTTGTGCCCCTAGTGCTCAGTTCATTGATTGTCGGTGTTGCAAACCTTGGAACCGTTGAACATCTCGGCAGACTTGGTACCCGACTGGGGTTATTTTATATCGTCACAACACTAGCAGCTGTTCTAATTGGTCAAGCCTTCATCAACACGGTACAGCCTGGCACTGGCATTTCAGTCGAAACCCGCGAGAAGGCCATCGAGTCTATGAAAGATCAGATCGCCTCGATCGAAGAAAGCAGCAAGAAAGTCAAAGAGTCTCTTTGGCCCGGCATCGTCACCAAAGTGATCCCGAAAAATATTATCGACTCTTGGGCGAAGACCAATATGTTGGCTGTCATCTTTATTTCATTCTTATTCGGTATCGCATTGCTGATGAATGACAACAAAGAAGGCACCCAAACGGTGCTCTCCATGCTATCCGCTGTCTCCGAAGCCTCCATACGCATCGTGGGCTGGATCATGCATCTCGCGCCGTACGCTGTAGCCGCCTTGATGGTAAATGCCGCATCTTCATTTGGCCTAGAAGTTATGAAAAGCGTGGCTCTATATATCGTGGTGGTTGTTCTAGGCTATTTGACTCAATTCTTCCTAACCTACTCTTTGATCGTAAAGTATGTGATTCGCTTACCTGTTGTAGAGTTCTACAAACGTATTTTGCCCATAGTTGCCACCGCCTTTTCAACCTCATCAAGCAGCGCCACCATGCCCACGACAATGAGGACTCTTGAGAAACGCTTTGGCGTGCCCGAATCCATCACCACTTTTAGCATCCCTCTGGGCATGACTGTGAACATGGACGGCACCGCACTTTTCGAAGTCGTCGCTGCGCTATTTGTCGCCCAGGTATTCGGTGTACCGATTGACCTAATGGGGCAAGTCACTTTGGTGATTTTGGTTCTTTTGACATCTATCGGAGTGGCAGGCGTACCCGGCGGCTCGATACCTATTTTAATGTCAGCCATGGCGTCTTTAGGTATTCCACCCGAAGGTATTGCCCTAGTTCTAGGAGTCGACAGACTGCTCGACATGGGTCGCACAGTTGTGAATGTTACCGGCGACTCCACCGCAGCCCTTTACCTCGCACGGGTTGAGAAGATTGATCTCGAAGGCAACCTACTGACCCACGAGTGATCTCAAAATAGTGTGGCAACACTCGCCACCTTCGTACAAAACAAAAAACCAGCCAAATTGGCTGGTTTTTTATTTCTTACTACCATCAAATTAATTTTTTTTAGAACTTCACCGCTAGAGTCACCATCGGCAAAAGGTCTGACGAACTTCCTGTGTCTAGGTCTTCATCTGTGCCATTGTTATCAAGCTCGGTATAAGAAAATGTCTTATAAGAGATCTGCGGCCCAATTTGAAAATTGCTCCCAAGATCAAAAAGGTAACCAAAGTCGAATTGAAATCCGGAACCTCCGCCAAACGTCAATGTGTCACTAAACTCATACTCAGACGAAATGTAGTAGTGACCAACGACGTACCAACCCTGGGGTTGCATATACCCTACAGAGGCCCCATAAGATGTGCGCGTTCTCTCTACATCTGAGCTAGCAAAATTTCGGCTCATCTGTGAGTAGATGGCGCCGACATAAACGTTATTCGAAAGCAAAACCCCGAGCTTAATATCATAGAAGGTCTCTCCGACCTCACTATCAATAGTAGTGCCGCCTTCGCTCTCAAAATCATCCTTGTAGGTTTGGTAAAAGAACGATGGTGAGAACACCACTGTTTGAGCTGTCGCTTCAGAGCCGGTGAATCCTGCTACTGAAATCACAACTAATGCTAAAAAACCTGTTAGTGCTTTTTTCATAATTATTCTCCTTCAGCCTTTTGGTTTTGATCATCACTGAGTTTCTGCAACTCTTCGTACCCAGGCAATGCAGACATGTCTGGCACGATAACTATTTCGATTCTTCTGTTCAGCTCTCTTCCCTCGGGGGTGTCATTACTTGCTACTGGCCTAAAAAACGAGAAACTGGCGGCGCTGATGCGTTCTTTCGCCATGCCAGAGTCGACCATCTCTTTTACAACATTGGTTGCACGCGAGGCCGCTAGCTCCCAGTTACTTGGAAACTTAGAAGTCTTGATGGGCACGTTATCGGTGTGCCCTTCCACTTGAAACTTTCTTTCATCGATAGTCTTCAACACGCCTCCGACCTTGCGTATTGTTTCTTTACCCTTAGAAGACAGAGAGGAAGAGCCTGAAGAGAAAAGAACATCACCAGGTAGAGCCACAACCATTCTGCCATCAACAATTTTGACACTGAGCTGACCTGTCTCGGTGAAAGATTTTAATTTATCTGCCAAACGCTTGTAATTCTTCATCCTTTTCTCAGTCTCTAGCTTGCGACGGGTGGCCTCAGCTAGAGCTTCTTTCATCTGTACAATAGAGGCCTTCAAACTGGCCTGATCGTCTGAGGCCCTCCCAAGCTTTCTTTCCAACTGCCCGACTAGGGTTTCAAGATCTTGCTTTTGTAACTGAGACTTTTCTATGTCTTTTTGCAATTGCGACTCACGGCCCTGTGAGGCGCGAAGCTCACTTTCGACTTTTTCAAATTTAGACGAAGACACACAGCCCAACATAAACGTACTCATTGAGATCGTGATCACGAGCTTCGCAGACATGGCTGAACTCCTTTGCAGTCGGTCTGTTGATCTTGATTAATACTACCCTTAGGTCTGACAATATTTTAACTGAACCTCCAGGCAACTAGACCTTGATCTAGCGGCTGAGATGTTCAGACCTAGCTTCTAAAAACTAGGCTTCGACCTCAGGCTATTACTGACTGCTTCACCTAGGTGCCGGCTGAGAAGTTGCCTATAATTAAGGTATGAAGACTTTAAAATATCTCCCATTTCTGATCGCTGTATCTCTAACACTCCTCACTGCTGGAGCCTTTGCTCATGAGACTATCTCGAAAGACAAAGAAGTCCCCTGGTGTGATTCTCATAGAGAATTTGTGACTACGCTCGAGTACATGAGGAAGCAAGATTTCTATGAAATGGGAGAGCAGCACTCTAGGCAAATCGCTAAACAGGTTGCCAAAGGATGCACAGGGGCTGCTGGAAGATACGTTCGGGTTTATGAACTTTTAAAAAAGGTGGAGGCTGGTGCAAGAACCACGATTTCAACAGCTGTAGAACTGTCTCAAAAATCAGACTCTCATGTTACTACCTTCATGGATGTGTTTCGCAATGCCTACGGCGAAAAAGCGCTCGATCTCGACATGAACAACTCGCTCAAGATAGCCAGAGCTCTTTCTGTTGATTACAGCGGTAAGCCTGAGAAGGCCAAACAAGACTATGACAAGCTTGTAAAGTTCTGCCTCGACGACAAAAAGGTTGGAGGGTCGATACCCCTTTGTGCCGAGCTAGCACTTGAAGTTGCAAAGTCTGGTGAAAACTTCAAAGCTCCAGTGGCAGACGCTTTCATTGAAACCTATGAGTATCTGAGAAATACAAAAGATCTCAATCTGCAGATCTCTGGTGCCTTGGACATTGCCAAAAATGTTGTCAGCATTCATCCCGAGGCGGCAAACAATTATGTGGCCTCTCTCAAGTACAGTCTTTCAAAGAGTGGGCTCTCTATGCCCGTGAAGAGCTCGCTGAGTTTTGCCTTTGAGATGGCCCAGGGCACTCGGCCATCTCAAGAGCTGAATAAGATAGATGCCGAAAGACTTCCGGCCAATCAGAAAGAGTAAGTTACTCCTAAGCCTGCCTGTGGCTGCTGATTCTGACTGCCATCTCTTAGCAGGGTGAGGCTAGCAACTGGCCCGTATATCTTTTTCTTGTAGAGCCGATGCTGGTTCGCACTCTCTATCCAGTTGTACGGAAAAAAGATTGGCCCTAAGGCGACAGCAGCAGAAACACCAGCTGCCAATTTGGCATCAGCATTAGCATAACCCATCATATAGGCCGAAGCTGCAAGATTGGTAATCACAGAGAACCACAACAACCGGGTACCAAGCTTCGCCGGCCTGTATAGAGCCTCTTCGGCGAATCGCTCTTTTGCGAGTCGCTCTCTTTGACTGCCGGCCTTCATTTTTTTAATTTCGCCATAACCTTTGCTATAGGGATTATAACTTGTCGCAAGCAGTAGATTGGTCAACAGCCACCCCCCGCCCACGGCAAGCCCAACCTGTGTTGAGATCTGGTTTTGATCTACATTATCAGGATCGTCTGAAACCTGAGGGCTATCTGTAGCTTGAAAAGTCGCCACGAGCGTCGCAATTGACGACAAGAACATTGCAGAGTGGTTTTTCAATCGATCGGCCCTCTCTCGTTTTGCTAACCTCTCCAGCCTTTGACTGGCACTAGGAGTCACGTGCAGTTCTGGGTAGTCTAGCACCTTGAGATTGTTTTCCTCTGCGGAGTGAGCCTGAAAGCAAGCCGTAAAACAGAAAAGCAGCGCGCAAAGTAATCGAGTCATAGTTGTCACCCTTCAGAAAGATCTTTAACCTAATTGAGTTTATTTTTTCATTCACCATTATGAAACAGGGGCTCCCGATATGAAACGGCTTTCCAGAACCTTCTTCATTCCATCGACTTTGGTCTTGCTTGCGCTGCTCTCATTGTCAGCACAGGCCAAGAAGTATGTTGGCACAATCGTGATCTCCAAAGGAGATGTGAAAGTTCTCACCAAGTCACTGGCCCAAAAGGAGAGCAGCAAAAAGTTTGTTCTTTATGAGGGCACAAAGTACGCCTATCAAAAGGCTCGAATCGGACTACGCATGAGACCCGGCTACATTCTACAAACAGGTACAAATGGCAGAGCCAAAGTGGTGTATTCGAATGGTGACCATGTGATTCTGGCCCCCGGGTCATCGGTTGCTATGCCCAAGCCCACAAAAGATAAGAAGGCTTCGGGCACTGAACTCGATTTGTTCTATGGCAAGATCAGAGCTCTAGTATCAAAAAAGGGGCCTCGAAAACAAATGAGAGTTAAAACCAAGGGGGCGGTCGCTGGTGTAAGGGGCACTGACTTCTACATGTCTTACACTGGTGGTGTCGGCACCGACCTGACAGTGCTTCGAGGAGCCGTTGAGCTCGGCGACAAGAAAAAGCAAATGAAGCCAGCCGTGATTAAGACTGGCTACAAGGCAACATTGACAGAGCCACCAGTTGCTCAAAAAAACGATGATGGATCAGCAGCTGAGCCAGGGCAAACCAAACCTGTAGCGATGCAAAAGGGTGGTAAGCCAACTGAAGGAACCACAACTTCGAGCCCCAGATCTATAGAAATCGCAGAAGCTACCAAAGCCGAGCTTTTGACCGTGCAGGCTGCTTCGAATGTGAAGCTCGACAAGAAGGAATTTAAGGAGTTAGATGAAGAAACTCAAAAAGAGATCAAGACACTTCAAAAAAAATCTTTAAAAGTTGTACTAGACGACATTAAGGCCGAAGACCCCAATCTGTATAAAGAAATTGTAAAGTCTAAAAATGTCTCAGAGGACGCTGTAAACACTCAAGTTGTATCAAAGCTATTTAAACAGGCACCTGCGCCGAAAAAGCCCAAAAAAGCAAATCTAGAGGAGATTGACCAAATCGGAAAAGACGTTTACGAAAAGTACTTCAAAACTGAGTAAAAAAGGCAGCTGCCACTAGCCGAGAGAGGCATTTTATGAAACCTGAAAAGATCTTCATCACCACCAGCCAAGGTGTGTACCTTTACTCAGATGGCATGGAGGCCCCGCAAGTCTGCCTGAAAAGAGAAAAACGAATCCCTTTTTTCAAAAAAGGCGGCTTTGGCTTTTTTGGAATCGCAAGCTGGAACAATCAGGTCATTGTGGCCTCTCGAGAGAACTTCAGCCGCCAGCAGTTTGCGAAACACAGCGAAGATGTGCAGCTGTACCGCTTTGACAACTCGGGGCAAAACCCTAGGCCCATTACAAAAATTCAAGGGGTGGCAGATGTTCATCAAATCGCAATAGATGGTGATCTTTGTTTCTTAACCGACACTGGCCACAATCAGGTGACGGTTTACGACATGAAAACGAACAAAGTGCTTTCTCAAATTGAAGTCGGAGCAGAGAGAGAAGATGTCAACCATATCAATGCTGTCACTGTCGATAAGGGCACGCTCTATATCGGGCTAAACAATCGCGGCAAACAAGATGCTCAAGTACTTTCTATAAGTATGAGCAAACTTGATTTCGATAAGCCAATGAACCAGGCCTATGCCGTTGCAGAAATCTTGACTTTGAAAGAGTTGATGCACACTCATGACTTTGAAAAAGTGGGCGATGACTGGGTTGTTAGTGCCTCACACCAAGGAGCAGTCTATCGCGCTCAACCCACCGAAATGCTCTGCGAGCCAGGCAAGTGGGTAAGAGGTATTGCAGCATCTGAAAATGGTGTCTGGGTTGGCATCAGCGAATTGCTCGACCGAAAAAACCGCCACCGCGAAGACGTTGATGGCGCACTGGCTCTTTGGACCTCAGACTTCTCAAGTGAACTCAATCGAGTCGCACTTCAATCAGCAGGACAAGTGAATGACCTGCTGATCTTGAGCTGAAACTTTTTAAAACTTACTCTACAGCCAAATTGATAATGACCTCATGAGTGTGGCCAAAGTCTCTTGAAGACAGCATGCTCACCTGCCCGGTTTTAAGAACCTCAAGAACTTCGGCTTCAGTAAAAAATATTGTGTGTGGGTGGCGACTGAAACCTTGAATGTCGACTTCAACTACTTCTTGCCCGTTTAATTCTCGCAATATGGCAATCAAGTCACCTGGGGTCATCTCAAGGCTATGGCCATGATTGGTCCCAATCTCATTGGTCAGAGTTAGGCTCGACTCTTCGGTTTCAGCCTTAGCTTGGCTTGATAGTAGACTCGAACCCATAAACGCCAGTGCCATCGCACCCAAACCTGTTAATGCTTCTCTTCTTTTCATATTTCCCCCCTGTAGAAATGCCTCTCTTTCGTGATATCCAAACAAAGCTGCTCTCACAATAGTTTTTTTGGAAACACCTGTTTCTATTTTGACAATTGCTGTGAGAGCTGAGCATAAACTAGGCTGATGCTTGTAAGCGGAGTGTGCGACTCAGCAAGCAAAGGGGGATGCTTATGGATATCTACAGCAACCGACAGTCAGACATAAAGATGAAAGAAATCTTGCTGTTCGTCGAGCTTTGCAGAACTAAAAATATGCGTGAATTGGCACGCAAGACTGGCATCATGCCCGGCCAAATTTCAAAGTTGATTAAATCTCTAGAGCAAAAAACCAACCTGCGTCTGCTCGAGAGGTCGGCTCGAGGTGTTCAGCTGTCAGCGGAAGCCGGTCAGTATCTGCCGCATTTCGAAAAGATGTACCAGCAACACCTCAAGTTTCAAGACTCCTTTCAGCAAGAGAGAAGCCCCAGCTTGCTTAGCTTCGCAACGACTTCTTTTCTATCTGCTTATGTGCTGGCTCCAATGATCGCTTCTTTCGGTGAGAAAACTCAACAAGAGTATCGCTTCCGAATTCTAGATCTCTCACCAGACACTTTTACATCGGCAGGCTTGAGGTCAGGTTTCGAGTACGCATTGCATATCGGAAATCTCGACTGGCCTAAAACGTGGTACTCACAGCAACTCGGAAAGGCTCAATGGCACCTTTATGCCAACGCTTCCCACGTGCTTGCTGGTCAGGTAGCTGCTTCAGACCTTGCTGACTTCCCTTTCGTGTACCCCGTGTACTGGTCGGAGACTGGTGTTCAATTCGGTGACGACGGCTGCCCGCTGCCTTACAACAAGAGATTGAAAGGTCATGAGACGGCTACAGCCATTTCAGCAATTGAGATCGTAAAGAGAAGCCAACAAATTGGCTTCTTACCTGAAATTGTTGCCAGACCCTACATCGACTCAGGTGCTGTAAAAAAAATCGAAGTTGAAAATTGGCAAGAGGTCTCACGACCAATTTATTTTACGGTCAAGAACGACCTAGTGAAAAAAAATCTATTCGATAGGTTGAGAGTCGAAATAGAGGAAGTGCTCGAGAACACTTCGAGGCGATCATCTAATGGTAAATGAGCGCACTTCACCCCAGTTCATTTCTTGATCTGAGACCACTTTCATGCGCCAAAAGTATTTGCCAACGGGTAGCGTTTCTTTGTGAGTCTGTAAGCCAGAGACTGTCTTGTTTACCACTTGGGTAGAGAAATTCTGCGAGGCTGAGACCTGAAACTGATAGTCTCTCGCGACTCTCTTCTTTCTCCAGTAAAAGTTCACGGTGTGCGTGAGCGTGTCTGAGGTCCGTCGGCTCCCACTGTACTCTGCCCCATCTTTGGGTGACAACAACACAGGCGCTTCAGGCGTGTCGGCCCAGATTTGAAAGGGGCCAAACACTGGGCTGCCACCAACTACAACTCGCCAAAAATAATGCCCCGGCTTTTCAACGCTAAAGCCTTGAGTTCTTACCCCCGACACCGGCTGCGCATGATCAATACGGCGAAAGTTCATGTCTCTTGCCAGTTCGAGAGTTGCAAGCTCTGAGGCATGAAAATCTCGAGGCCATTCGAATTGCTCTGATAACACACCTTTGTCATCAGTCCAGACCATCACTCCTTGAGGCCCAGCTTCTGTAGGCAAAGAGACCACTGGGCTCATCACTCCCATTGATGCCAATTTCCGACCTATCTTTGAGGCGAGTAGCCCCTTGCCCCACTTGGTCTGCGAAAACCCGGCCATAACGATGACTACAATAGCTCCCATTAGAAACTTTTTAAAGAACGTCGCACGAATCTTTGGTGCGCTCTCTTTTGCAGTTATTCTCACCGCCGGCGCTGCTGGAGCCTGCTTAAGATTTTCAGTCTCAATTATCACATTCGGTTCATAAAAAGACTCAAACTTTTTTTGTGCACTTTCGATCTTCACTTTTTCAAAAGTGTAATCGTTCGCTTGAGCGCCCGAGCTCAGGTCATCTGTGTCATCTGAATCAGAGGCTGTGAGGTGTACATCTGGGAAGCCTAAAGTGATTGTCAGAATTCTTTTTGTTGAGAACGGGTCGTACTGCAAGTCTTCATTAAGATGCTTGTAGATGGCTTTAAAGTTGGTATGGTTAGCACAAACTTTTTCAAAGAACGGGTCACCTGGCCGCCTTGATTCTCTTACTAGCGGCTTTATGAGCTTGAGCACTTCATCGCAAGTTGTGTAACGGTTATGAGGCTTTGGCTGCAACATGCCGACAATGATTTTGTAAAGCCTCGGCCCCATGAGCCTCTTGCTAGCTCCGGTAGTTTTGAATTTAAAATTTTCGTATGACCCGATGACTGTGAGTGGGTTCCACTCCCCCTTGGGGTCAATCAGGCGCTCTCCTGAAAATAGTTCGTAAAAGACCAAGCCCAAACAAAAGATATCTGAGCCAGTGTGAGAAGGACTACCCGCAGCCACTTCAGGAGCCAGATACCTAGGTGTTCCATAGAACTCACCTGTGGCCTCGGTGTCATCATTGCTCTCAAGACTCTTAGCTAAACCGAAATCAATGAACTTCATCCTACCATCTTTTTGCAAGATGATATTGCCCGGCTTAATATCGCGGTGAATGATATTCTTGTCGTGAAGTGCTTTTAAACCTTCAAGCATCTGAAACAAAAGATGGGTGGCATCAAAGGCATCGAACACAAATCTCTTTCTGAGCTGATCGATTGGATGCCCCTCAATATACTCCATGGCAATGTACTTTCGATCTTCAACTTCATCGATTGCGAAAATAGAAACGACATTTTGATGATGAACTTGGGCGAGCGATTTTGCCTCGGCCATAAAACGATCTACGATTTTGCCTTCAACTTCGCCCTTTCTAGGTGAGATCACTTTCAGAGCCACGCGCCGAGCTAGCCTCTCTTCAAAAGCTTCATAAACTTCACCCATACCACCGCGACCGATAAATCGACTTACCGTGTATGGACCCAGCTTTTGACCCTTTTCTAAACGCTTCGCCAAACTCAATTTCTCCCGTCTTTGAGTTATCGGCCTATTCATCTTTTCGCCTTATAGAAATTCAATGAATCTGTGAGTTTAGCCAACAATCAGGACCCCTCTCACATCGTCCTGCTGACCTATAGCCTCTCTGCAAAATTAACGGGTCTGACCTTGCTCAACGAACGTCTCATCACCACCGTTTGGCTCACCTCCGGCCCCTCCT
Source organism: Bdellovibrionales bacterium (assembly GCA_013216195.1). Taxonomy (GTDB): domain Bacteria; phylum Bdellovibrionota; class Bdellovibrionia; order Bdellovibrionales; family UBA1609; genus JABSOQ01. Next base: position 839 of record JABSOQ010000019.1, on the reverse strand, counting down.
ATAGTCGAGGGCACCTCTGGCTCTTCGGCCAGGGCTTGAACATTGAGAAGGTCTCGGCAGTCTTCGAGATGCAGGCGCACGTTCTCACGATTTACTGTAGAGTTGATATAATTGAACCCTGGGCCAAATTCACTGGCTCTAACTAGATCTCTACACTCATCAACCGAAAACGACGTGCGCTCATTAAAATCGGGTCGCCTAAAGAAAAGCACCTGCATGCCTGCCAACTGGCATTGGCCAGCTGAATCTACATCAAAGAAAAAACGTCGAAGTTTTCTCCCGACCTGAGTGACCACCTCACCAGGCTCATCTCCTTCAAAAGTTCTTAGATCATAAGACTCCGCAATCACCCAACGTCGCCTTTCCTCGTTATCTAAGATGTAAGAGGTCTGAGGCCTTTGCAATTCGCTCTCAAAATATAAGGGTTGCCCATCTCTTGAGACCTGATCGAGTCGCAAAGAAACTAGAGGTAGCCTCTGTCGATCAAACATGACAGGCAAGCTCTGCTTACTTTGCAGAAGATTGAGGTAATTCTGCCGCTCTTCCTGATTGGGGTGGATCGGCAGGTTTGGGGTTGGTGTGAGTATTGGCAAACCTGATTCATAGGCATAAAGATTGTACTCGAACAGCCATGCCCATTCGCCCTGAACACTCTCGGCTGTTCGATCAATGCGCACGACTGTTTGCCCTTGCTCTTCAGCAAACTCGCAGTCGCAAACGGCTTGCAACCTATTCTGAAAGGCTCTCATACACAGGTTCTCTGCCTGTGCTTTTGCGCCAAGAAAAACTAAACTCAAAACTAGATACTTCATCCCACACGGCTTATCGGAAAAACCTGT
>JABSOQ010000188.1 GCA_013216195.1 Bdellovibrionales bacterium | reverse complement strand
CATTTTCAACGGGCCTCCGAAAGGTTCGGCCGCCGCCATTATTTGTCGCATAAATCTTTAGGCTGGCCTCGCGGTGCAAATGAGAGAGTGCCCACAAGCCAGATGAATCATACAAAAAGCTGAGATCACCTAATATCAAGACATTCTCGAGCCGCTCGTGAACCGAGCCCAAAAAGTGAGAGACCAAACCATCGATACCATTGACCCCTCTTTGTGCCGAAAACACTTTGCCTGCATCGCATTCAAAATGGCCAACCGAATCCCACTCTCGAATCGGCAAAGAGTTACCCAAAAAAACATGGCACTGCTGAGGCAGTCTTTGCTTAATATTAAAAAAACAAGACAGCTCGCTACTTGGGCTATGGTTGAACACCGATGAGAGTTGACTGTCTGAAATCGCAAGTGCCCCCAGGGCAGGGCTAGCAGCGAAAGTGTTGGCCTCAGAAAACGAGACAAAATCATCGAGTGATTGAACTCGATCATTGCTCTGCCTTGCAACTCCAGAAAAGGGCAACCTCGAAAAGCTCAAGACTGGCCCCCTAGATAGTTTCTGGTCTAAATCGCGAAACAGTCTCAAGGTTGGCACTCCACCAACTCGTATGACGCTATCAAAATGCACAAGAAAGTTCTCAGCCCTGATAGCCCAAGGGAGCAGCTGAAGAGACCTGAGAGTCTTGTCACCCGATAAATTTGACGTCGCCTCGAGTACCGAGGGAAGCTTTAGCTTTTCAAGTGCAACCCGTACCCTATCTGCTTCGAGCACGCTCAGCCCCGACACAATAACAAGAGGTCTCGTAACTTTAGAGGCAAACTCAGAGGCCTGATAATCAGGGCCTGGTTTGTCTTTAGGTAGTGGCTTGTTCAAAATGGGCTCATCAAAGCAAACGTTAACGTGCACTGGTAGCGAGCTGACATTGAATTCAGGCACCACCTCATCGATGGTTAAGTCCCACTGATGCTCGACATGCCCTTCAAACATCTTAAGTTGCTCTACAGCCTGGGGTGAGCCAGACCCTCTGTATTCTCTAGGTCTATCAGAAGTTAGCAAAACCAAAGGCGCACCAGAGTAATAGGCTTCCATAGCAGCTGGTAGAAGCTCTGCAACCGCTGAACCTGAAGTCGAGCAAACTGCCACTGGTCTTCCTAAGGCTCGAGCCCTACCCATCGCAAAAAAGGCCGCCGATCTCTCGTCGTAGAACGAGTAGATCTTCATGCCACCGTGGCTTGTAATCGCCTCTACTAGAGCGGCATTTCTTGCACCAGAGCAGAGACAAACCTCTGAGAGACCAGCACCCGCCAGCTTTTCGATCACCGAATGTGCAAAGTCTAAATTGTTCATTCGAGCCCCATTGCTTTTTTCACTGAGTTGCGCTTTCGACTGAGTTCAGCCCATTCTCTCTCAAGCTGACTGCTCTTGACAACTCCGCAGCCACTCCCCAAATAAAGCCGCCCCTCTCGAAAAATCAAACAGCGAATTTGAACCACGAACAAGCTCTCCCCTGAAGGCTTCTGAAGGCCAAAGGGTGCACCAAAACTGTAACGAGGCAGCGAGTTATTGAAATCTTTGAGTAAGCCGAGTGCCGCATCTCTCGGCGCTCCACCTAAGGCCGGTGTAGGGTGCAATGACTGCAAAGCTCTCAGGTTGATTTGATGAAATTGGTCGACGCTGATGTCTGTTCGCAAATGTCGTAAATCGCCAGCTGACCACTCATAAGTCTCACCCACTTGTGGTTCATAACCCATCGCTAGAAAGCTCTGTTTCATGCCCTCAATAACGAGGTTGTGCTCGGCCAACTCTTTTGAGTCTTGCAACAAGTTGTGAGAATCATCACGAGCTGTTCCAGCTAAAGCCATGGTTGTCATTTTTGAGTTCTCATCGATCTCAAACAAAAGCTCAGGTGTTAGACCAAAAACACCCTGCCCCTCATCGAGATCCCATAAACCGAACCCGAACCCTCTAGCCTCTGACTGCAGAATACGATGGACAAAATACTGAAGGTGCTTCTCTTCAATTTCACAATTTGCGTGTTCAAAAACATAGGGCACAACCTTTTCAACATCACCATCGGAGATCGATTTTTGAACGTTCAAAAACTGTTCTTCAAACTGTTGATGTTCGGCAGGCCGCCACTGCAAATTTGGCTTTTCACCCTCTGGCAAAACGTTCAGCAAGTCTTGCTTTGCAATTTGTACATTATGTTCAAAAGTCTTGAAGTCAGCGCTACTTAAGTCGAAGAAATCATTGGGAGAAAACCAACGTGGTTCTGTCACGCGGCTACCTGTACAGTTTTGATATACTCCGAAAGCCACGTCCACTAGGCCTTTGCCAGATGATAAAAATGCACCAGAACGAACCCAATGCTTGTGACTGAAAACTGCGTTACTCATACGTGGATTCTATCACCGTGATTTGTGCAAGGTCGAAATCTTTAGAGAAAAAGCTTTGGCTACGTTAAAATAGTAGGGAGAAAGGCTTAGATTTTGTTAAGGAAAGTGCTATAAGCCTCGAGACGACATGGTGAAGACTCAATGAAGACGAAGAAGATAAAGTTTGGAGATGTGGAAGTTGGCGAAGAATTTATCGTCATGGCTGGCCCATGCTCGATTGAGTCTGAACAGCAGTTTCACAAAACGGCCGCACACGTAAAGAAGTGTGGCGCGCACATTCTTCGAGGCGGAATGTACAAACTCAGAACAAGCCCCGAAAGCTTTCAAGGGCTAGGCTCTGACTCTTACGGTTTGGTCAGAAAGATCAAACAAGAGTTCGGCATGCCTTTCATTTCAGAGATTACGGACCCGCGACAAATCGCCGACATGATGGACTTTGTTGATGTGTTTCAAGTGGGTTCACGAAACATGCATAACTACGCTCTGTTAAAGGAGCTAGGTCAAACTGACAAACCCGTTCTGCTCAAAAGGGGCTTTGCTGGCACCATAAAAGAATGGCTTTTGGCAGCTGATTATGTTGTTAAGGGTGGCAATGAAAATGTCGCACTTTGTGAAAGAGGTATTCGCACTTTCGAAACTGCAACTCGAAATACTTTTGATATCAATGCAATTGCCTACATCAAGCAGAATTCTTCGTTTCCGGTGATTGCCGATACAAGCCATGGTACGGGTGAGACTTCGCTAGTTTCCCCTGTAGCCCTTGCCTCAGCTGCAGCCGGAGCAGACGGTCTGTTGATTGAAACTCATCCCAATCCAGCAGAAGCTCAGAGCGATGGCTTTCAAGCTCTTAACTTTGACCAGTTCGAAGATCTCATGACTTCGCTACCAAAAGTACTTGAAGCTGTTGGCAAGAAAATGAAGGCCTAAGAAGATGGCTCAGTCGAACCCAAGATTTGAACAGGGACCTCCTGCCGAAGATATAAGAAATTTGTTTGGCTCTATCGCTCACGGCTATGACAAAGCCAACGATTGGATGACCGGTGGCTTGGCCCGCGGCTGGAGAAAGAAACTCGTTAAGCAAAGCGGCGCTAAACCTGGAGATCATGTTCTCGATTGCGCGACAGGCACAGGAGACTTAGCCATTGAGTTCGCCAAAGTTATTGGCTCAGAGGGAAAAGCCGTCGGCACAGATTTTTGTAAAGAGATGCTCGATTTTGCACCAGAAAAAGCAAAAGCAGCAGGGGTCGTAGTTGATTTCTCACTTGCAGATGCCACCCAGCTGCCCTTCGAAGACAACCAATTCGATATCGTCAGCATTGCCTACGGAATACGAAATGTGAGTAATCCGAAGACCGCAATCTCTGAATTGAGACGAGTCTGTAAGCCTGGCGGTAAGGTTATGATCTTAGAAACAGGTGATCAGCAAAACCCTGTGATACGATCTGCTTTCAATTGGTACTTCAAAAACATTGTGCCTAGGATTGGTGGGTTGATCACAGGCAAAAAGAGCGCCTACGAGTACCTTCAAAACTCTTCCTCTCAGTTTCCGTCAGGCAAAGAGTTTTTGAAACTCATGCAAGAGGCTGGTGGGTTTGAGGTCACCGAGTGCACTGCCCTCATGGGTGGAGCTAGTTTCATCTACAAAGGCACCGTGAAGTCTGCCTAACCGATCTAGAGAAGAAACATAGCCGCTGTTACCGCAAAAAAAAAGAGACCTTTCGGTCTCTTTGATCAGAAAATTTACTCAGGCCCCTCACACACAGATTGCAGCCATCTGAATGCGGCCCTTTTGCCTGAGCCCTAAATCGTTTTCTGCCCCTTTTGATCTGTTGCTAACTTTCACTCCCCAGTTAAGTTAGCCTTGCGCTCTCTTTCCCTAGTGCAAGCACCTCTTCTCAAGAGCATTGAACCTTTTGGCCCCCAAAACCTTATGGTTCAAAAATGTCCGTCCTCCTTCGACGCTTTGGTCCCCCGACCAAGTCGTCTTCCCCAGTAACTCTGCTTCCCCCCGGATTTCTCAGAGCTTTAAAAAGTGGCGAGAAATTCCCCCAAAAATTCGCCACTTTTAAAAACCCTGGCCGGGCCCCGAAGGGCCCTGCCAGACTTCGCTTCCCAGGCCGGTCGTTTGGGTCGCGAAAAAAAATTCCCCAAAAGGCGGCAAGGTCTTCTTCTCTCTACTTTGTTCAAGTAGCTTCCCTCTTGCCTGAAACCAATATCGCAAAATCAAGCTCATTATGCGAGACAATCGGCTGACGCTAACTGCACTAACCTGTCAAAATCACTGGTATTTTTGACAATAGCTGGTGAAATCTGTCAAATTGCACGGCAAAGCCAAACAGATCAAAGATCACCGCTTGATCTTCGCCCCCTAGGTGCAAGATTCAAATGGCCTTCAGCCCCTCTAAATCGCTCCACATAGTGGGAGACAGAGCGAGACCCTGTAGGCACCTGCACCATCTACATATGCACCACCTAAATATAGAGACACAGTGAACTCTGTGCCCCTTTCTCGCGTTTTGAATTTGAATCCAATTCAACCGGTTGAGGGCCAATTTGAGAAAATCCCAAAGAGATATGGTCACTTACAGTGCCTGCTGAAATTGCAACTGTACAACTTGTAGACAACAATCTTGACCAGAGCCGTTTTACGGCACTTTCAGTTGGTCAGCAGATTGCTCTATTCGGGGGCATGTTAGAACTTACGACCTTTCAAATATTCTTTATGGTGTTACACGGAGCTCTACTCGTCTTTTTGGTGGCCTTTCTTTCAAGAGGTGCATCGCAAAAGAAAGACAATGTTGTAAGCCTCAATGATGTGAAACGCAGGCGCAGAAAAAAGAAGAGAAAGAAGTCGACTCCAGAACCAGCGCCAGTCTTTACTCAGCAGCCAGTGCCACAGCCTGCAGCTCGAGATGTGAGAGATGTGCGTGAAGTTCGAGAAATTCGTGACCTTATAGAGGCCCGAAGTGGTGGTGACCCAGTTCGCTATTCACTAGCGGGGGGACAACGAAAGTCATCTTAAGCCAGCAATTGATTTATGGGGAAAAAAATGGGGAAGCAACATCTCGACATTCTAAAGTGGAGCTTAGCATGCTTCGCAATGGTCATGTCGATACCGGCAATGAGTATTGTTGAAGATCTTGAGATTCCCTACTTTAGCTTCTCAGGCCAAGGCTATTACCAAATAAGCACAGTATTGTACTGCACAACTGATGTGAGCTACGACGGCACTTGCTCGAGACCTTCAGAGAGAGCGCCATTCGAATTCACTACTGCTGAAGCAGCTTGGGCGCTCAGTAATGGGGCTCTGCCATCGAACCGCCTATGCTTTCGGTTCTTAAAGGGCTTTATTGTAAATGGCAATGGAGAGTCTCGAGATGTACGAAGAGGTTTTAAGAGAATCTTTGATAACACTTATTCAAGATCAAGCAACGCCCATATTTCAATAGGCTGCACCCGTGAAGAAATTGAAAAGTTAAGAGGCTTTCTAGAAACCACACCTATGATCAATCAGCAACAGCAAGCTGACTTGTGTACCGAGCCTGCTCAACCTGCCACGCAACTTTCGGCTGAAACCAACTGACTCAGTTAAGACAGAGCCCATCTCTTAGTTAGGCCAGTAGCTATCTATTTTTAGATTTGATTGAGTCTTCGAGAAAGAGCCAAGTCAGCCAACACCAAGAAAGTCATCGACTCAAGAACCGGAATTGCCCTCGGAATAATGCAAGGGTCGTGTCTACCTTTTTTCGCAACATCCATCACACTCGAAGTCGGCTTAAAGTAGCAGCGATAAGAGATAGTCACCCCTGTGCTGATACCACCTCTGATACCACCATATT
>JABSOQ010000187.1 GCA_013216195.1 Bdellovibrionales bacterium | reverse complement strand
CAATATTAGCGATTGTCGCACCCGTCACTTGCTTGTACTCGATCAACACTTGCCAGGCATTACCAAGCAACGGGCCTACCACCGCACCATCGGTAAACTGCTTAAATTCAAAATCGCCGAAATAGTAATTGTCATCCAAATCAGTGTCAGTGTCTTTACCGAGCTCATAGCGCTCATCGCTTACGATTACATCATCTCGTTTCTCGTTGCCTCGAACCGTCAGCTGTACTTGCACTTTCGAGGTTTGATTCGTTTCATTTCTATTCTTGTAGATCAAATACAGATAAGTCGCCTCATTATGCACATATGTAAAATGAGTTGCCGTTTGCTCACGAAGCGGCTCTCCGATTTGAATATTCGCCTGCAAGTTTTGATAATTGTAATTATCAGCTGGCGGAATCTCTCCTGAGTAAGGCGTTAACGAAGCGATGTTGCGACCACGAACCCAACTCTCGCCTTTTTCGAGAGCCTGCCGGGTAAACTCAGAGACGAAAACCGTATCTATCAAAACCCCGTTGCACTCAAGCTTGCCGCTCTGGCCATCATTATTCGGGTCATCTCCAGCTTCGGTAAGCTTGGCGGGCGCACAACCCAAAACAATTGCAGATAAAGCACCTAGCAAAGCAAAACGTAGCATGAGCAATCTCCAAAGATGATGGTTCTATGGGCAGATTATGTCACAGCTTTGAAAATGAAGAAATAAACGGCCTTCACGACATCGATATAGATCAGACCTTGGTCGAGCCGATCTCATTATAAAATGATCTGAATACCGTACTCCACGCCTGAGCGAGTTTGCTCTGTGATTGTGCCAGAACTATCGAATCGATAGGGCTCGTTGATGTACTGGCCTGAAATTCTAAAAATGCCCCACTCTATGAAGGCTCCACCTTTAGTGCGAGTGCCTGAAAACTTGATGCCACCCTCATCAGACTCAGCTTCGAGCAAATGGCGATACTCACCTTGAAGTCCAATAAAACTTAAGAAATAGAGCCGCAAAGCCGCAGCAGCGAATGGGTTCTGATAAATTCGACCATCTGTCAGGTTCTCCAATTGCTGAAGCCCTCCCCTAATTATGAGGTGGGTCGACTGCAAAGACGATCCAATTAGTCTAAGGTTCAACATCGCTGCCGTTGTCTTTTGAATGTCTGCTTGCTCCTCTAGCTCTGCTCTCAAACCAATCAGTTTGACCCAAAGATCCATTGCATAGTTCTGTGAGCTATCTTTGAAGTCGATCTCAGACAGCCCCGTCTTAGTTTTGGTTTCGAAATCAGACTGGGTGCCAGTGATTTGCATTTCAAATATGGGTGTTGAGCGATTGTTTGCGAGCCATTGATCCCAGAGCGAAATCTTTTTCTTTTGAGAGATCCAATCAAATAAAGTCCAGCGTGAAGAGGCTTTGGCAGCCTGTCGGCCTTTCATTAAGTCCATTTGAAAAAACTGAGCATGAGCGGAGCTACTTGCTGAGAATGCCGTACCCATTACTGCTATCAAAACTATGTTTTGAATGATGTTTCTCATTGCACCCCCCAAGTTCTAAAATGCAAGCAGAAGGAACAAACCGATATTACCCAAAAAACTCAAAGAGGTAATGAGAGGCTTGTTTTCTTGAATCTCTTGATCAAGCTCGGTCATCTCGGGTGAGAAATAAGCCGAATCAATTTTCTTGTTGAGATCATTTTTTAGAGCAAATTCTTGCTGAAGTCGCTTGAACTCTTTGGGTATTCTGACCAACGACTTCGGCCGTATATCTTGTAGCGATGTCGCGCGCAATAGCTGAACAGTGACCTCACTGCGATCGACTCTCTCAACCTGCCCTTCTGCAAACACCTCTACAGTGGCACCATCAAGAAACATAGGTTTAAGACTGGTAGCTTTCACTCTGACAAACTGAATTTTGTCTCCAACTTCAATATTGGCTCCGACTCCGATTTGAGTCTTGACGTACTGCCGACCCTCATCTTGATAAACGGTGCTCTTTTTCAGGCTGTCTTTAACCACAAAGCCTTGATAAGGAATCGCAGAGACGAAATCCCTCGCTAGCCTAAGACTCGCCTTCTTGATCTGTGATGAGGTTGGCAGTGACTGCTGTAGTTGAAGCTTCTTCGTCCAGAGAAGTCGGCCATACTCGGCCTCATAAACAGCCATGTGCAGCTCTGAATCGTTTAAGAATGTAGTCACCACGGCATTGGCTTCAAGTAATTGCCCTAAAATGATAGCATCAGCAGGCTTCAATTCTCCCCTTGCTTGATACACGTCTTTTTGTTGCAAAAAGTTTTTTGAAGCGACTAAAAACCTCTGATCTTCTGTCAGAAATTTACGAAGATCCCACCAGGTGTCCTCGGCTATTGCTTTGTATTTAACCGGAGTCAGCAATGGAAACACTGCCAAACGACGCATTAACGGATGAGATTCTTGGGCTTTACCCACAACAGAGAGCAATAGAGAACTCGCCAAGATGAAAATCTGGAATATGCGCATATCCATATAGTAGCAAATGCCGACCTCGCGGCCTTCAAGAATGTCTGCTATCTAGACCATTTGACGTCGACTTTAGGTATAGAAATCCAAGACTCATCGGCAGGAAAGCCCTTTGGTCTAGGCTCACACTGCTTCTTTAATTCGAGAACTGCAGTCAGGGCCGAGATGAAAGCCTCGAATGCGTGAACATTGGCCGTCATATTCTTTACATCCTGCACATAAAGAAAAGCGATATCCTCAGAGATCAGCTTCTCAAGAATAATCTTTCGACTTTCTTCTCCGCCAAAAGAGTGACGATGAAAACGCAGGTGATTTTTGCTAATACCGAGTGCTCGACCGATTCTCCAAAGACTCAGTTTTGGGTAAACCTCAATGCATGGGCTCTTTAGCCTGCGGGTGATGAAGTGAGCACGAGCCGTAAGCGGAGCCACGTTAGCCCCTAATGCATGAGGTGGATGAAACACCTCTTCAAGCTCGGTCTGCATATAAAACTCAACACATCTTTCTGTGTACGGAGTAAACAACTTCTTCGGTTTCTTTTTCGTATTGCGCTTGCGGTAGTGCTTCCAAAGCCATTTGATCTCAGGCTCTTCACATGCCTCAAAACCAGGGCACTTAAGTCGACATCGAAGGCACTTTGGCAGCTGAAGAGGCACATCAAAGGCCACCGACTCTACTCTACCAGGAAGCTCTGTCACTATCTTGTGTAACTGCAAATCAGAAGAGACTTCGCCAACAGTGCTGACCCTCTCGAACAAGCGAGACAAAAAGATTTTGTTCTGATCTGGGTAATAGTCAACGAGAGCTACGCAAGTCTTGTCGGTCTTGCCCCCGCCCAGCGCAACACCAAGAAAGTGGTGAACCTTCAGGCTAGCTGCCTTAATGGCAAGAGCTTGGCCGGCCGAGCCGTACTGCAGACCCTTCTTTCTTGCCGCCGATGGCCTGGCTCCAGATGCCTTCTTCGTGGTCTTTTTCGTCGACTTCTTCTTAGCAGACTTGGCTTTGGAAGCTTGGCCAGTGGAAGCCTTTCGAGAGGTTTTCTTTTTCGACTTTTTTGCCGTCGTAGAGCTCTTCTTTGTTGCTCTTTTAATTGGGGCTTTCCTCTTGCTAACCTTAGCCATTAAGGTTCTCTTTTTACGGGAGCTACAGCGAAAACTTCAAAGTTATTCTCTAAACAAAGCTTCATCAGAGAATCTCTTTTGTCTGGGTCTGACCAGACCATCACGCAACCTCCGCCACCTGCTCCACAAATTTTGACAGCACTTGCTCCACCCTCAAGGCAAATGGTATTGAGCTTGTCAATTTCTGGGCTGCTAAAGGCCGGGGCTAGAGCAACTCGGTGCTTGTATTCATCTAAAAACAGATCAGCCAAAGATGACCAATCCTGCTCGCGACAGACCTGATAAACTGACTCTGCCACCTCTTTAAGGGCAGCTAGTTCATGCAATGTACTTTTGTCTTTGTCTACAGCCTTTTTTATAACACTCCAGTTATTAAGCCCAGAGTGATGAGGCTTGCCTGTGTAAACTAGAAAAAAACGAGATTGAAGTTGTGAAAGGTCGCATTCAAAAACCTCATGCTCGACACCCTTCGCTGTGTAATGCAAGCTGTGCAAGCCAGAGGTAATGGCCGGGAAGTAGTCTTGTGTGCCCGTTGGCGTGTGCAACAGGCGAGCCTCTACATTGTGAGCTAGGGTTACCATCTCTAGCTCTGTCATTGGCACTTCACACCACTTGCTGAAAGCTTTGATCAGACTGATCGACAGGCTCGAGCTCCCCCCTAAACCAGCACCTACAGGAGACTGAGAAGTGTAGTGTATTGCAAAACCTTGTTGGGGTTTCCAATACTCAACGTGGCCCTGCAGAAGGGCCCACTTTGAATCACTAGACTGTAAAAATTGATCGACATTTGAAAACTTGGTGTACTCTTCGTCGAGGTGCCCTCTAACCAAAACCTGCTGATCATCTCGAGAGATCAGAGTCGCGCCAGTTAAGATATCTATACTGAGATTGATAGTACGGGCATCACCGACAAGGTTAAATAAAGGCCAGCAATCGAGCGTGCCCCCTGCGAAATCAACTCGCGTCGGGCTCACTACTGAAATTTCGTTTACTGGACTTGTATTCAATTGCCTCTCACTCTCCTGAAGGCTGATCTGAAACATCAGCCTTTGAAGCCTTTTCTGAATTCGGTTTTGCGAAGAACTGATCAGCCGAAAGAGCTGTAAGTTTCGCTGCCGAAAGGGTAAAGGGAGTCTTCACCAAGCTCGAGACTCCAGTCAGCATTGAATCATCTGGCTGTTTTTTTGTCCATGCAAAGTTCAAGATCTCTGAGCCATCCTGTGAACGAATCACAACTCTGTTATCAAACTTAAGCCCTTTTTGTGAGGGTAGATAATCTCGAGCCGATAAAGACTTCAAATCTGACAGAAAGCTTTCAAGTTTTGCGACATCTAAACTCTCACCCTCATTAGCCTCAGTTAGGCTCCATTTGGCCAAGTCTTTGATAATCTTGACAGACCTACCCTTAGCTACCAGCTCAACTGTTTGAGCCTGAGACAGATCAAATTGGAATGGCAACTGCTTATTTAAAAAACCCAATTTTCTCTTTAACAAGGCTTTAGCTGCGGCCGCATTAAGCTCATAGACTCACTTAGCATCAGAGGCTTTTGCGTAGTACTTGTCGTCTTCTTGGCCCGCTTTCTTTGCCACCTTACCGATCTGCAACTGCTGCTCGCCCTGCCCTGCCATCGACACTGTGAGCACTCCTACCGGCTTGTCTAAACCGAAAGTCTTTAAGTTCTTTAGTGCTGAAGAATCATCGACAAATGATTCAATTCTAAGACCCGAGAGCTGCCTGCCAAAGGCCGTGCCGTCATTCAAATCAAATTTAAAACTCTCATCATCTTGCATGCTCCAGGTTTCGCCCTCTGCACGTATCAAGGTGTAGTCGTCTCCCATGACTTGCATGCGAACCTTTTCAATCTTTGACTTCTTTCTGAAAACGTCTCGATTTCTGAGATTGTCGGCCGATTTCGCCATCACACCAGCCCAGGGGCGTACAGCAATGTACACATCATTTTTATAACGAGAAAAAAATTGACCATCAAAAGCCGCATTTTTAGCAAATGACACAACAGCCTTGTCACCTGACTCGTTTTCTATGGTGAGAATTGTCAAATCTCTATCAAGACCATACTCAGCCCAAAACACATCACCAGCAGCTGTCTTCTTGGCATCTAGCTTCGCACCTTTTTCGGTGGCTATGTCGCCAGCCCAAGAGTTCACGTTAAACTGATCAGCCATGTCTTCAAAAGGCTGCACCAACCACCAATCACCGTCACGTCTTTCGACCTTAAGTAGTTTTCCACTTTTCTCTAATGTGGCTGATACAAGCTCTTCTTGCCCCCAACCAATGATTTGGGCTTCACGGGCTTTTTCAACCTTCTCTTCTTTTGAATTTTCATACTCGTAGTAAGCGATACCACCAAACACCAACGCTAAAACAAAGAAAACTCCGGTCAGTTTGTTCAACTGCCCCTCCTGCGAAACCAAATAATCGAACTCAGAACAAAAAGCGAAAGCGGCAAGGCAATGCCACCTAAGATGACCCCGCGCTGAGCAGAGGTTGTGAGCTCCACCTTTGTTCCTTTTAACTGTTTTGGCCTGATTGAGATAATGTCTTTTTCATCAGCTAGAAACAAAAAGCTATTCAAAGCCAGATCACGATTCAGACCATGAATGATGCCTTGATTGGTCATGAAGTCGCTATCACCAAACACCACAGCAGAAAAGCC
>JABSOQ010000186.1 GCA_013216195.1 Bdellovibrionales bacterium | reverse complement strand
ACGAAATCATCGCTATGATATTTATGATAATGAGAATAAAAGAGTAGTCGACACAGTCGAGCTCTACATACCCGATTGTGATTGAGGTGATTTGATGGCTCAGGTTTGGAGAAGTTGCAGTTCGTGCAAGAAAGACATCGTCGTTAGCTCAAAGTACTACGAGTGCAGTGTTTCCACATGCAATGGCAAAAGAACAGGTTTGGTGTTCTGTTCAGTGCCCTGTTTCGAGAGGCATTTGCCAGGGGCAAGGCACAAAGACGCTGCAGCCATTGAAAACAAAGCGCCCGCTACACCTTATCAAGCCGATGCTCCTAAAAGACGAATAGTGGTCTCAAAGCCAGCTAGTGGCGCGACTCCCTCGACCCCGACAGTTAAGTCTGGATCAGGAAACCAGCATGAGGTTCTAGTTGTGGCATCAAAGCTTAAGAAATACGTTCAAGACTCTGCAGGTATGAATACCTCTCAGGCGGTGATGAATGTTCTTTCAGACAAACTTCGCAGACTTTGTGATGAAGCTGCCGAGAATGCCAGGCGAGACGGCCGAAAAACCCTGATGGATCGAGACTTCAAGTAGCCCTCACTGCAACATAAAGCTTTTATCAGACTCAACATAGGTCGCACCAATTTGAGAAAGTGATGCCTTTGCAAGCATTATTTCTGCTTCTTAATAGACTTGGGTTGGATCACCTCAATTGTTTAAAATTCTTGGCAATTTTAGCAACTTAAAGATCAAGGCCAGATGCTCCAAATCCGATATGCATTATATAGTTTCGGAGCGTTGGTTGAAGAAGATTGCACACCTAAAGTCAATTTCAGCAGGTTTGCTGATAGCAGTGATGCTATCAACGGTGTTGGGCTGCGATGTCGACAACGCTCTTACTGGATCTTACGGTTCCGATGTGATCGAGTTGGCTCTGGATATCACATCTCCCACAGCAAGTGACAAAGTGACGTGGTGGAATCAAAAAAGTTTTCCTGTTACGGGAACCTGTCAAAAAGACAATGCACGCATTCTGGTTTCAGCCAATGGGGCAATCTCTGATGAAGTGATTTGTAGTGGCTCGAGTTTTACAGCCACATTAGATTTTGAATTGGTCGCGATTGCCGATGGCATGGTGACAATCACTGCCAAATACTCTGGTTCTGGAGCTGTTGAGGCCGCACAAGAACAGGTTACACTTTTGAAGCAAACACTGCCTTTTGTTTTCGTTGAGGCAGACAGCGAGGTCGAGGGCAACCCCTTGGTGATGACAGTCACTTTGGATCACCCGGAGACCTCGCCCGTGGTTTTTTCATGGTCATCTTTTGATGATGTGGCATTGCTGTCTGATTCAGATTACTCAGCTGTAACGAATCAGTTTGTCACCTTGCCTGCTAACGTTACGGTCACTGCGATCACTTTGCCTGTAAACGTCGACATCTTGTACGAGGCCGATGAAACCGTGATGATTTCATTGACCTCCACTTCAAACTCTTACGTCGGAACGGGTTCAGTTCGCTCGACCATTGTAAATAACGACCCGGCCCCGAGTATCTTTGTTGCTGACAGCTCGGCCTCAGAGGGCGGAACCCTGAATGCGGTCGTGTCACTCAGTGCTGTCTCCGGCATCGACACGACCTTTCAGTATTGGAGTTTTGACCAAACGGCCATATCAGCATCAGATTATACCAACCTACTAGGGCTCACAACTATACCAAGCGGGCAGTCAGCCATAACACTGGCTTCTGCTATCACTACCGATGACATTCGAGAAAGCTCTGAGACCTTTTTGCTAAGCTTAACAAGTGTGGTAAATGCCAATGTCGCAAGCCCAGGAGCTGATGATGTGGCCACCCTGACAGTATTGAACACAACCCCATTGCCAGAGATCTTTGTTGTTGATGACTCGCGGCCAGAATCTCAAGATCTGTTGTTCGCGATCAGCTTAAGTCGGTTGAACACAAGTGAAGTGACTTTATCGGTTCAAACCTTCGATCAGACCGCAACTGTTGCAGGCCTCGATTACACAGCTCAGTCGCGGAGTCTCACCATTGCACCTATGAGCTACCGGCTCACTTTGAGTGTGCCGGTGACAAGTGATTCGACACTAGAATCAGACGAGACCTTTTTGGTATCATTGTCTTCAGTTGTCGAGGCGACAGTGGCAAGTGTTGGTTCAGATGACCTGGCTACCGGCACGATTCAAAATGATGACGCCTTCCCCATGCTTTATGTTGCAGATGCGACTGTCAGTGAGGGCAGCACGGCTTCGTTGTTGATTTCGCTCTCAGAAGTTAGCGGTGCTGGTGTGGTGTTTGATTGGCAGACCTCAGACAACACAGCTATCCAGCCAGGTGACTACACCCGCCGAACAGCAGTTCGGGTGACTATCCCGGCGGGGATGCTGACTGCCTCTTCGATAGGCACGAGTGACATTCTGATTGATGCACTCAGTGACGGGGTCGATGAAGAAGCTGAAGATTATCAGGTGGCTCTCACTCCAGTTTTTGGTGCCAGCACAATCGGAGGTGACTGGGCGGCAGTGGTCAGCGTAACAGATCAAGACCCAGCTCCTTTGCTGTTCATTTCTGATATCTCCCTGACAGAGCCAGAGACTCAGAGTTTTGTGGTGTCTCTTGGGGCGGCATCAGCCAAGCAGGTGAGCTTTAATATCGTAACAGTTGATACGGGCTCAGCCACGCCATCTGTTGATTTTGTTGAGCTTGGTCCTGGACTGTCTGCCACAATAGCAGCAGGCAATACATCTGTGACAATCGCCAGCGCTATTGCTCTTGATGATGTTTTGTCTGAGGGTTCAGAAGACTTTCAGATCTCATTGAGTGGACTGTCCAATGCAGGGTCAGGTGATTTGGTTTCTGATGTCAATATTACTGATGATGATGGGGTTCTTCAGCTGTTCGCAGTTGATGAATCGCGAAATGAAGGCAATATCTCTTACATTGCTGTGACTCTGTCAGGTCTCAGTGGCAGCGATGTGACTTTTAATGTGCAAACCTATGACGGTTCAGCGACCGAGGCCGACGGAGATTATGCTGAAATCTCTAGAGGCTTCACTATTCCTGCAGGGGGCAGGGCGATCACCATTTCTAATGGCCCAGACACGGATACAGTGTTTGAGAACAATGAGACCTACACAATAAGTTTAAGCGCAGTGGTGGGTGCTGTGGCCGGAGATTTCTTAGCATCTGTCGAGTTGATTAATGATGACCCCGAGCCGGGGTTGTTCATTGCAGATCAGATGTTTGCTGAAGACACCACGGGCGCCTTTGTAGTGAGTTTGTCCTCAAGCAGTGGAGTGGACTCTGTATTTTCATGGCAAACCTATGATATTGCATCTCAGGCTCAAGTAGGCATTGATTACACTGCCAGTTCAGGTGTGGCGACAGTACCGATTGGTCAAGTTGCTATAACGGTTGTCAGTGTCGCAGCCTTGCCAGCTGACATAGTGGATGAACCGAGTGAGACCTTTCTTGTTTCACTGACTGCAGTTTCTTCCGTCACCTTAGTAGATGGAGAAGCCATCGGGACTATTACTGATAACGATGGAGCCCCAGATCTGTTTGTGACAGATCTCGCCATTACCGAGGGGGCTACAGGGTCTCTATTGATCACCTTGAATGCCAGTTCAGGTGTAGATGTCGAGTTTCAAGTGCGAACCTATGACTCGGCAGCCGTTGCTCCGAGTGATTATACCTCTCTGGTGTCGTCGGTAATTACAATTCCGGCTGGCCAGCTGACCGCACCATTAGTGAATGTCTCGACTGTTGATGATAGCAGCTTTGAGTTGAGTGAAGTTTTTCAAGTGAGCCTTTTTGGCGTGTCCAATGCAGGCTTAGCGAAGGCGCTGGGCTCTGTGACCATCTTGAATGATGAGTCTCCTCCATCGATTTATGTTGGTAATGCCACGGTCTCTGAAGGCGAGACTCTTTTGTTTGAAGTCTCTTTGTCTGGTGATACAGACTTGAGTGCTGAGTTTGACTACACAGATTTCAAGCTCAGTATGGCTGACTTTCGAAGTGATTACTCGGGTGGCTCGGGCAGGGCCACGATTCCTGTCGGTAGCTCTGCCATTACTATTGGTGTTGAGAGTCTAGAAGATATCACTTATGAGGCCGATGAGTTGTTTGCGATATCACTTCAAAATCTCGTGAACGCAGAGGCTTCAGTATTGGGTGCAGATGATGTCGGTAACGGGGTGATCTTAAATGATGACCCTGTGCCTACGGTTTCCATATTTGGCTTAGCCTCACCAGCTGATGAAGGTGATAGCGGGGGGCTTGATGCCTATGTGCTGACCTCTCTGACAACCTACTCTGAAGTGGATCTCGAGTTTCGCGTGATTCTTTTTGATGATGATAACCTGCCTGCGACCGAAGGGGCAGTCTTTCCACTCGACTACAGTATTGTAGGTGTAACGACTTCTAATCAGACCGTGACAGTTGCGGCGGGTACCGGGTTTGGCACCTATCCAGCTGGGCCAACGCAGAAGACTGATTTTGATATCAAAACTGATGCCCTAGATGAAGACAGCGAGTGGTTCACGGTCTCACTGAGTGCTGTGACCAATGTTGGTTCTGTTACAGTGGTGTCAGCGGTCGAGATCAATGACCAAACTCCTTCGCCCAATCTGTTTGTATCCGATTTAAGCTTAACTGAAGGTCAGACCGGCTTCGTAACGGCTAGTCTGTCGAGTTTGAGCGGTCGTGATGTGACTTTCAGTTTTCAGAGCTTTGATGGCACGGCAGGCGGCCTAGATTATTTGGTGATTCCTACTACGAGCCAAACAATTTTGGCGGGTCAACTCACCATCTTGCTCGAGGTGGCAACTACTGAAGACCTGATTGTTGAAGGCGATGAGACCTTCAGCTTAAGTCTTACTTCACCAGCTAATGCCAATCTTGTCGACGACACCTCAGTGGTCACGATTGTTGATGACGATAGCTCGAGCTTGTTTGTAGCTGATGCAGGGGCGGCAGCCGAAGGTGGGACTCTCGAGTTTTTGGTCAGCCTTTCAGCACCTCTGGTTTCTGACGTGTCGTTCACTTGGCAGACTTTTGAAGATCAGGCCGTGGAATCTCACCCGACCGACGTCGATGGAGACTTCATTCCCGTAGGTGCGACCTCTCTGACTATTGCAGCTGGTGATCTGGCCGTAACTTTGAGTGTTGAAACCCTGGCAGATGACTTCATTGAAGGTCCAGAAGGGTTTGGTGTCACACTCTCTGGTCTACTTGGAGGAGCGGTTTTCTCAAACAGCTCTGGTAGAGCCACAATCACAAGTTCAGATGCTGTTGGGCCGCCGATCATGATCGCGGCCGTTCGCGGTGCTAATGTGATCATGGTTTATGACAGTTTGGCTGATCCTCCGAAGAAGGTGGATGTCAATTCACTATTACCATCAGGCACGAATATCGTCTCTGGCTACTGTGATGGAGCCTACCTGGTTGCAGGTGAAGATGGTGATCTAATTCGCTCTGTTGATGGAGTGAACTGGAGCAGTGTTGATACGAGAAGCTTTAATAATGGCATAGACGATTTGGTTCAAATCGAGTGTTTGGGCGATCGGTTCCTACTAGTCAATGGTTCCGGCTTTGGTCAGGTCGTTTATTCAGATGATGCTGGGCTAAATTGGTCAGAGGCTTCCGGAGAAAGTGGGTTAATCAATACATCCTCTCTTGAGATCTACAGAGGCAAAGTCTATTGGTGGTCGAGAGGCGACAATCTGTATGTTTCTACAGATGAGGGTGAAAACTTCACCTTTTTGAACTCGTTTTCACCTGCGTCATCGGTGAATTACTGGCAAGGCGTGTTTGGTGATAACGATAGACTTGTGGGAGTGTCAGATTACCCAGGTACTGTGAGTATAGTTTCAAGTACTGACGAAATGATCACCTTTGATTCGTTTACCACCACCTTAACGACAAATCCTTTGCGGGTAAAAATTTACGACGACAGACTAGTGCTGTTCAGAGCTGCCGCGGATAGTCGTCCGGTTGTGTTCTCAGATGACTTCTCCAGTTTCACTGTAGCCAACGGCACGAACGGTTTGCCCTACACGAACGGCGTGTTTGTTAATGGTGAGATTTGGATGAATTATGGCAATGCTCGAATTGGAATTTCAGATGATCGCCTAGATAGCGTAAAGACACTCATTCAACATTCAAATGAATTTGGCCACTCCGCAATTTTGGCTTACGGGGGAGCTTCGATTGATCCAGGCGCTATTAGTTTTGCTACTGTCTCAATGGTCGGGCTATCGGAAGTGGTAGAGGCGAATTTGGTCACGCGGTCGGGTATGAGTCAGTAC
>JABSOQ010000185.1 GCA_013216195.1 Bdellovibrionales bacterium | reverse complement strand
TGATGGTATCCAGGGAGACATCGAATTCAAGTTGGGCAGTGGCGATGTGAAGATAGATTCTGAAACTCCATCAGTAAAGGGTACTGCTGGAAGTGGCGACATCGAGATTTTGGGTGAGATGGGATCAACAAGTCTTAGAACTGGTAGCGGCGATATTCGAATTGTATTGAAAAATCCAATTCAGAAGGGCTTGATCGATATCAAGACTGGTAGTGGAGACGCTGAGATCACATTGCCCGACTCTATGAATGTGGTGACAGACTTTAAAGCTGGCAGTGGCTCAGTAAATAGCGAGTTCGGTAGTGATCTGGCATCTGAGTTTCGGGTTTCAATGAGGGCCGGCAGTGGTGATCTCAAGATCTTAAAGCGAAAGTAGTTAATGCTTTTTCAGTCATAGGCTCTGCTTTTGAATCAAGAGCTTGGCTCGTTCGTTACAGGTGCCTAGTTTGAGCCTCAATCTGAGAAAGATCTTTGTATTCGGTTAGGTCTCTTTAATTGATTTTTTGGTTGAGCCAGTGTTCAAGAGCGACAAGTGATCTAACACCAAACCAGCTGTAGACTTCACCATCAACAGTGGCTGCACTTGCGCTCAGTTCAGATAGTAGATTTGATTTTCTCTCAAAAGGAAAAGGCTCACTGCTGGCGAGCAGCAGGTTGCTATCTGAATCAAGCTCTTTGGCTGTAATCTCAGGATAGTTTGCATCAGAATCAAATAGCTCAATATTGAGATTCAGCCAACCTAGCACCGAGCCTATAAATGTCGATTTCGAAACACTCATCCATGGGTTGTGCCAAATTAAGTAAATGAGTTTTTTGGGAGCAGTCTTAGGTTTTGAGACCCAAGTGATTACTCCTGGGAGTTCGTCGATGTCAGAGATGGGTACTTCGGTATTGCATAGTTTTCTCCAGCGATTCGAAAGGTTTTTCAAGTAAAGAGCAGCTTCAGGCTTTTTGTCGAAAGATTCTGCCATCTCAAAGAGCTGCTCTGGCAGGTCTGTCATGGACCTCACGTGGGTCACATGCTGGCGAAACATATTAAGCTGATCAGCAGTTTGTTTTGTGTTTTCCTCTTTGTCGAGAATGATCAAGTCGGGCTCGATAACTTTGATTTTCTCGATATCTGGGTTCTTTGTTCCTCCAACAGTAGCAATAGAAATCACTTCTGCACGAGGGTGTATGCAAAAACGAGTGCGGCCAACAACGTCTAGGCCAGCTTCAACAAGTGTTTCAGTCCAGCTCGGGACTAAAGAGACGATCTTCATGACTGCTCTGTGTAGCAGATGTTAAGCTTAGAACCAAGCGAGAGTCGCAAAAGGTCTAGGGTCTTGGAGTTAAAAAATGAAACGAGTGTCATTGCCAAAATTATTGTTTCAAATACTTTTTGGGTCAGCTGCGAGTATCGCAAGCTTGGGCTGTTCCGTTTTTGGTGTAAGTGGAGTCGAGCAGAGTCAGTACAAAGTCATTCGCAAGGCTGACAACATAGAGATCAGAGAGTACCAGCCAAGAATACTCGCCTCCACTGTAGTTGAGGGTAGCTATGAAGAAGCGCAAGGTAAGGCCTTTCGCATTTTGGCTGACTACATATTTGGTAACAACAAGGCGAACAAAGAAGTTGCGATGACTTCTCCTGTCAGGCAGAGCAAGGCCTCTTCGTCAGAAAAGGTTGCCATGACTGCACCGGTAACGGTCTCAAAGCAACCAGTTGCACAGGGTGTAGAGTCAGAAGCTTCCTCTAGCACTACCGATTCAAAAGGGTCCGAAAAAGTAGCTATGACCTCTCCTGTTATGCAAACTGAGTCTAAGCTTGGTTGGAAGATGACTTTTATGATGCCTAGCGAATACAAATCAGTTTCAGATTTACCCGTTCCGAATTCAGAAAAAGTGAAGTTCGAAGAGGTGCCGTCGAAGTTAGTAGCGAGCATTCGATTCTCTTGGTTGACTGATGAAGAGAAGAATCAGAAATACGCAACAGAATTAGAAAAGTGGCTCAAAAAAGACGGCGAGTATCGAGCCGTTTCGAAACCCACCTATGCCGGCTACGACCCGCCTTGGACGCTGCCTATGTTCCGCAGGCAAGAGATGCAGTTTGAAGTGGCTCCGATCAGGGCATCTTCAGAGGACCAAGAGGCACAATCTGACTCGGATTGATCACTTTGTGTGAGTAGTAGTAGTGCGCCTTAATGTGATCCATATTTATTGTCTCACGAATTCCATCAAGCATTAGAAAGTCATCGACGTATCTTTTTAGGCCTTGATACTGGCTGATGAGTTGCCCATTGCATTTGAAGTGAGTGTGGTAGACAGAATCAAAGCGAATAAGTGTTGGAAATAGTCGAATATCAGCCTCAGTTAGATCTTCCCCGCAGAGCCATTTGCACTTTTGTAGCTGAAGATCAACACGTTCTAGTGTTTCGAAGAGCCGTTTGAATGCAGCTTCATAGGCCTCTTGTGTTGTGGCGAATCCGCAGCGGTAGACGCCATTGTTGATATTCTCGTAAATGATCTCGTTCCATTCTTCGATTTTTGATTGATGTTTCTGTGGGTAGTAATTGTAATCATCAGCTCCAAACTCAGAGAAACATTCATTAAAAATTCGAATAATTTCTGAGGATTCATTGTTAACAATGGTTCGCGTTTGTGTGTCATAAAGAACGGGAACTGTAACTCGGCCAGTGAACTTTGAATCAACTTGTACATAAAGGTCTTTGAGGTGCTGATGCTGCTCAATCGGGTCGTGAGGAATGTCATCAAAGTCTTTTAAAAAGCTCCAGCCTTTGTCGAGCATGTAGGGTGATACTGCGCTGATAGAGATATGACTGTCTAGCTTTTTGAGAGCTCTCATGATCAAAGTTCTATGAGCCCAGGGGCAGGCATAAGAAACATAAAGGTGGTACCGACCGGATTCGGGCCTATACTTGCCACTATTTTCTATTGCACTACGGAAAGTGACAGGCTTTCTCAAGAACTCGCCGCTATCGTTTTTATTGCCAATTCGCACATCTGACTGAGTCCACTTGCCATCAACGAGTTGTCCCATGGGGCTCTCCTTGTAGGTTCACTTGTTCAGACGGCCACTTTGTACGGCCAGCTGAAAAAGTGGGCCTTGCGGTTGCGCAAGGCCTCTACCTTCTGAATAATTATTTTGCTGCGACTTTCTCTTCTTTTTCGACAGCAAGCTCAACGCTGATCTCGACTTCATCTGAAATCATCTTGTCGCCAAGATCTTCGAAGAAGCTACCAGAGCCGTACTTGATACCGAACTTTGTACGGTCAAATTTAAAGCTGGCTTTTACAGTTTGATTATTACCTTTAGTCGAAGCCACTTCAGCTTTAACACTAACGGGCTGCGATTTGCCCTTGATCATTAGGTCACCAGAGATCAAATAGAACTTATCTGATGCTTTTTGAATCTTATTGATTTTGAGTTTGGCTGTTTTGTGTTTTTTAACGTCAAAGAAATCTGGGCTTTTTAGGTGGCCAACAAGCTTTTTGTTCATAGCGCCCGAAAGGTCAGTGTTCTTGATGGTCGTCATATCCATCACGATTTCACCAGACACTGGCTCACCATCTTTGAATTTCAAGTCAGCTGACTTTAGAGCAACAGTTCCTTCATGCGAAGAGCCAACGACTTTTGTGCCCTTCCACATAACCTTACTTTTATCGACGCTTACACCGGCTGCGAAAGAGCTAGCTGATGCAAACAGAAGCGCTGCACAAAGACCTTTAATCATCAATTTCATGTGTATTCTCCTATCTTATTGAAATACTTGGTTAAAAATTCAATCACTGTTCACTACACAATGCTAGTTGAAATCAAATTCAAATAAAAGAACAAAAAGTTACATAACTTGTTCTATAATTAGAACGATGTGGATCACTCTTGAACAGTTAGCTTGCCTGAGGGCTGTTTCCGAGCAAGGAAGCGTTAGTGCGGCTAGCGAGTACCTAAGAAAAGCGAAGTCGGCGGTTCACTACAGCCTCAAAAAACTGGAGGAGCAGGTCGGTTTTACGCTGGTCGACACTGGCTCTTATAGAGGTCAGCTGACGCCTAAAGCCAATCAGTTACTTCTGTCTGCACGGCCTCTACTAGATGCAGCGAGTGAACTAGAGGGCAAAGTTCATCAGATCGCCTCGGGTGCCGAGCTTAAATTGCGCATCAGCACGACCGCACTTTTTCCGATTAGGCTACTGAATAGGCACATTTTACAAATACAAAAGAACTTTCCTCAAACCGAAATCTCATTGAGTCGCGAAATACTTAGTGGTCAGAAGATGCTAAAAACCGGGCTTGTTGACATTGCCATATTTGAAAAGCTGAGGGAGCCAGAGGGGCTCGAATATAAGTCCATTGGTCGAGTTAAAATGCTTTTGGCTATTTCGAGAAGGCATCCGTATGCGAATGTTCCCAAGAGGGATCAAAGCTTTGACGGGCTGATGCAGTATCCGCAGGTGATTCAAACTTCGACCTTGCAAACTGACGACGCCGAAGGGGTTTACAAGACGACTCGGCAGTGGCGAGTTAATGAGCTTGATGCTAAAAAGCAGATCATACTAGATGGCCTAGGCTGGGGTCGGTTGCCAGAGCACGAGATCAGTGGTGCAATAAAAAAAGGCCAATTGATTATATTGGAACATCTTGAAGAGCCTCTCGACCTTGAGTTCGTGATCGCTCGTAGAATGCATCAAGATCATGGTCAAGTGTCGCAGTTGCTATGGGAGATGGATTGGAAGTAAGTGACTTTGAGAGCAAAGTAGGTGTTCTGCTCAGCTTGATCCTGTCGATAGCTGCAATTGTTTTACTCGCTTTATATAAAAAGGCCTCGTCAATCGAGCCTATGTTAGATCAGGACCGCGAAACTGATGATAAAACCGCAGCCGAACCTGTAACTCCTATCGCGACAAGCTCTCAAGATTTTGAGTCAATCGAAAACCCCATGCGGCCGCTGGTTGAGGGCTGCATTATTGAGTACTCCGACTTTTTTTTGAAGGCAGACTCTGGAGGCTTCATAGTCACTGAAGCAGGTGACTTGAGCATAGAATTCTTCCGAGACAAAGATGTTGAGGTCGTTGCCGAGCTAACCTTAAAAGAGCGGCTCGAAAACAAAGACACACAGTACGTGCCCACGAATCATGGTCCCATTCACAGGCAACATTTTGTAGTTAAAGGGGCGTGATCTTGTCTTCGTCAAACAGCTACTTTTGGGAGAACTACAGCGATGAAAAGC
This sequence comes from Bdellovibrionales bacterium, assembly GCA_013216195.1. GTDB lineage: Bacteria > Bdellovibrionota > Bdellovibrionia > Bdellovibrionales > UBA1609 > JABSOQ01. Next base: position 1,118 of record JABSOQ010000185.1, on the reverse strand, counting down.
TTTTAGACCTAAGGTTCTGTGATCTGGGTTTGCAGCTTGAGGGCTCTCGAGTCGAACCTTTTGTGCACCAGCTCTACGAAGAGTTAGCTCAAAAAGATCTGCAATTTCAGCCGCACTGCTGGGTATCAGAAGAGTGGTTTGCAGCAGACGGAATACCAGGTATCGCTGTGCCATTCTTCGTTCTACATAAGAGATTAGCTCGCCTTGAAAAAAAGATGCTCTTAGATGTCGAAGGCTATTCAAAACGTGACTGCATGAAACTGTTGAGGCACGAGGCGGGTCATGCCATTGACAATGCTTTTAGACTTAGAAAAAACAAAAGAAGACAAAAAATGTTTGGCCTGTCTTCGACACCTTATCCTACCTACTACTCTCCTCAAGCGTACTCTAAAAAGTATGTTGTCCATCTGAACTCTTGGTATGCGCAGTCTCATCCAGATGAAGATTGGGCAGAGAGCTTTGCAGTCTGGTTGAACCCTAATATGGATTGGAAGAAGCGCTATTCAAAATGGCCAGCGCTTAAAAAGTTAAAGCTGCTCGATGAAATTATGCAATCGATACAAGGTAAAGCTCCTCCCGTAAACAAAAGAGAGCGGCCCGGAGAACTTAAAAAGAGTCGAAAAAAGCTCAGGACCTACTACAAAGCCAAAGTCGAGAGCCTTGGTCTCGACGAACCCTTTTTTATGGACCCATTTTTGAGAAAAGTATTTTCTAGTGAGTCTGAGTTCAAAAAAAACAAGCGGGCCTCGACCTTCATTAGAGAAGAGAAAAAGCTCATTTCTGCAATGGTTGCAAGGTGGACCGGGCAATACCGTTACACAATAAACCTTATTTTAGACGAGATGATTTTGAGTTGTCGCGAGAAGAAGATGCGACTTCGCTTTAGCGAAGAGGAAACAAAGATAGATTTGGTAGGCATGTTGACTGCGCAGTCGTTGAACTACATCAGTTCAGGGCGGCATCATATACCAATGTAGTGTTGATCAAGATCGGGAAAAGGGCGTATGAGAATTCTGCTTTTAGTTCATCCAGACCTGATTCCTCCTAAGGGAGTCAAAGAATCCCAATTTGACCGTGAAAAAGAACTCTGGGTCACTGAATATGATGTCAACAAAGGG
>JABSOQ010000184.1 GCA_013216195.1 Bdellovibrionales bacterium | reverse complement strand
AATCCCGTCCATGCCAGGTATCCTGATATCAGTGACAACAAGATCAAACTGATGCTGCTGCATGAGCTCAAGACCTTTTTCGGCGTTGAGGGCTTCTTCGACTTCTACGGTTTCCGAACGAGTCTGCGAGGCAATAAGGCTGCAGAGATCTTCTTCATCTTCAACTATTAGAACCTTTTTCAACTGGCCCTCCCGAACATAGGCTTAAGAATTTCTCAATTGCCGGCAAAAATCAAGGCCTCAGCACTACCAAGGCAAATTCTGACCGTCCCAAGAAAAAAACTGGCCATTGTCCTCGTCGGTTGAGTTCAAGACAATTTGAATCAGGTTGGCCGCGGTAGCCTCTGGGCTGTGTATTGTGTATCGTTTTTTTGCTCCAGCCATAAACGGCTTTGACAGATCGGTTTCGGTAGTACCCGGGTGAAGAGCCATAGCTGCAAAATCTTTGTGCCGCCGGGCAACTTCAATTGCGATGTTTTTGATCAACATGTTAAGTGCCGACTTCGAAGCCCGGTATGAGTACCATCCGCCCATGCGGTTATCGGTAATCGAGCCTACCTTGGCTGAGATCGCAGCAAACCTTGCCGATTCTGACTTCATCAAAAAAGGCTTAAGCTCCTTAGCCACCATCGCAACCGAAAAGCTGTTTATGCGAAAGACTTTTTCAAGGGCTGACATCTCGAGCTCTTCGATCTTTCGCTCTGGAGCGAACTCTGCCGAGTGCAGAACACCTAGAGCGCAGACGACAAGGCTCACACTTTCTACACCCTGCTTTAGCAACTCGCTCGAGATCCCCTTCTCACTGTTGTCTTCCAACGCATCGTAAGCGATCAAATTAAGAGGTTTGCCTAATTCAACAAGAGCTTGAAGTCGAGAGGTGTCACTCGTCTTACGGTGGGTCGCAAAAACTCTGTAAGGCTCACTCGAAGAGAGTAAGTTCTCTACCATGGCCAAACCAATGCCTTTTGAGGCTCCTACAATCACGGCTGTTTTCATACTCTGTAGTCTCTAGACTCTGTGCCTAAACATCAAACAAAAACTCAAACTTTAGCTAACTCGTGCCCTCGGCAACCCTCCTTATAGATTGGCCCAAAAATCACCAAACATTATACAGCCCGACCTACCAGAACAGTTCTTACATCTTTTATCGAATTGAGAACGGGCTCGTGCACAGCTCGAATGGCATCGAACTTGAAACTCTAAGCGGCAGGAGTATGGACCATGAAAGGCCCACTGACAGGAGCTTTGACAATATTATGAAGATTTTAAACATCGCACTTCCAATACTATGTTTCGCAAGTTTGGGCTGCTCAAGCAGCACAAACTTAGGAGCGTCTGGCCCTGAAAAGACTTGTGCAGAGACAAATGACTGCCAAGTTGGCGCGGTCATGTTGAAAGATCAGTTTGAAAGGTCAAATGTCTTGATCAATACCAGCTCTGGAGTAGACGAGCTCAACTTCTGGTGGCGCAAAATTATTAATGATCGAGGCCGGGTTGTCGCAGGTACAGCCGGTAACAATGTCGATGTAAGAATCTTCTCTCAACCCGATTTGGGCCCCGGCTCAGACGACGGCTCCGCACTCTACTTTTTTGGCCGTGAGGGAAGCAGCGTTCATAGCCTTTACCTGGTCTCACAGACTTTTGATCTCAGCCAGGCCACAAGAGTAGACCTCCAGTTTCGATACCTTCCGATCGATCTAGAAGATACAGAATACTTAAGGCTTGAAGTTTGTCGAGCCAGCCGAAATGAATGCGGAGTCGGCAGCAATTTCTCGGTCAGCGGTCTCAATTCGCCTAACTGGCAAGTGCTGTTTGAGGCCGACAACAGCCTCGGCACCGGGTTAAACGGAAAGAATCACACCGCATCCGATTGGCAATTCGCAAGGGCTCAACTTGATATCGATTCAGACGATCTGAGAACATTCACCTTTCGCTTTCACGTCAAAATGAATGACGGCTTTGTTGGCAACGTCACCACGGCTGGCATGGAGGACGGGGTTGGCCTAGATGAGGTGAAAGCCTTCGCCTTTCGAAAAATTGGCGGCGAGCCTAGCCCAGGAAACGATGACGATGACGATGATGATGACGATGACGACGACAGCGGAGACATGGTAAATCCGTTCAACCCTGATCAACCATTTGATCCCGATGACCCAAGGCTCTTCGACTGACCTGCAGTTGGCTTCTGATTTGCTCTCAACTAGGTCATGAGAGTTTGGCTCGGTTTTACAGCATTATTGGTCAGCGGTAGCATCGCCTGGGGTAACGCTTTTTGGCCTGACGTGAAAAATATCGTGGCTCACCCAAAACAGCTTGAAGTGAGGCTTACAACCTCAACTACGCTCTTGGGCATGAAAAATTGGTACACCTTGTCAATCGTAATCGAAGACGAAGAGATTGTTGAGGTCTGTGCTGCGGGCTCATACCGCAATATGGAGGAGATTAGACAGAAGTACCAGAGCATTTTAGACAGAGCTGAGGCCGAAAACTTACCCCTGTTGATCGGCATGAAAGGCTCGAGCTGCAACATTAGACTCGAGCCGGTTATCACGATTTTTTAGCCACTCTCCCCTCGAGATCCCGTCTTTACAAGGTTTCAGAAAACTGGCATCTTCGGGCCCTCATACAACCGATCAACTCGCTTGGGGTGGGCATTGTCAGATTTTGAAATGGAGCTAAGCAAAGAGTCAGCACCTGACTTTCCTGATTACGTGACGCTTCGTCACTTAAACAAAGATCACGAAAATTATGTGGTGGTGAATTGGTGCGTTGGCAACACTTGTAATTACAGCTGTAGCTATTGCCCCTCTGGTCTGCACGATGGGTCTGTGAAATGGCCAGACTTCTCAACAATCGCCAGGTTTTGCCGCTCGGTCGTTGACCACCATCCCGGTAAAAAAGTCTATTTCGAATTTACTGGTGGCGAGATCACGCTATGGAAAGACTTTTCGAAACTCGCTGAAGTTTTGTTTCTTATGGGTTGTCGAGTTGGCATCATCTCTAACGGATCGCGATCTCACCAGTTTTATGAAAAGCTCATTCCTATGATTGATCACGTGTGCTTGAGCTACCACCCTGAGTCTGCCAAGCCAGACCACTTCTTGAAGACTGTGCAAATGTGCGCCAAAGAAATTCGCACACATGTGAACTTCATGATGCACCCTGATTTCTTTCTCGAAAATCTCGACCTCGCTTACAAGGTGAAAGAGATTCCGAATATCAGCATTGCTATTCAACCCTTGACCAAAGAGATGGGTGAAGAGCTCTTCGACTACACCGACACGCAAAGAAAAGTCATCAACAGCCAGAACGCTTTTCTCGCAAGACAGATTCAACACGATAAAGCTTTTGAGTACTACCGAGGAGCCATGGAGATGCACAAACCCGATGGTGAGACTATAAAAATGTCTCCACAACGGTTTATCTCGAGTGGCAACAACTCGTGGAAAGGTTGGCACTGCTACGCTGGAGTTGAACAAATCGTCGTCGATATGAAAGGCGACATTTTTCGAGGCTGGTGCCTCGAGGGCGGCTCAATTGGCAACATCCGAGATGAAAACCTTGAGCTGCCGTCTCAGCCAGTTTTGTGCAGCAAGAGCTACTGCCACTGCAACCTCGACATCATGACAACCAAGACTCAGGGCCAACTTCCAGTTTATGAACCGGCGGAGGTGCCTGTTGAGCTCTGACATGATACCAGGACGCCCCTTAAGAGCCTACACTGAAGACAATGTTCACCTCGACATGAGCACTGAGACTATCGTGGGCCACAAAAAGAACTACTTTAAAGGCTGGTCCTGCGGCGCTGGAGTCGAAAACATTTATGTCGATATGGATGGCAAGATCTTTGTTGCCAGCTGCAGAGTGGGCGGTGAGATCGGTCATATCGACAGCCATTTAAATGTGCCAGAGAATTGGATCACTTGCACTCGAGAAGTCTGCTCTTGTGGAGCAGATCTGTTCGTGCCAAAAGTGAAATCAGTAGACTTCAAAAGCCTACTGCAAAAAACAGAGCTAAGAGACAAGACTGCAAAAAGGGCTGAAGCCGAGACTCCTGAAGGTATGGAGTTTGTCGCAATGGAGAGGGTTTTTGACTCTCACACCCCCCAGGTCTACTGGGAGATTGGTCGCTTTTGCAATTATGACTGCAGCTATTGCTGGCCCTTTATTCATAACAAGACTGACCCACACAAGACTTTCAAACGCCTGATCAACGGCACCATGATGATTGAAGAGAAGTTCATCAGGGGTCGAAAAGCTCACTTTGTTATCTCAGGTGGAGAACCCACCCTCAACCCAGCACTAATGGACTGGGTGAAGTTCATATACAGCTTAGGCCATCACGTCAGCATGCACTCTAACGGTTCGAGGCTTCCGAAATACTACCGAGAGCTGATTCACTACACAGACTTTAACCTGAGCGTTCACTTCGAATTTTACAAAGCCGACAAATTGCTAAAAGTGATCGAAGCTATCACCGACGAAAAAGCAAAAAACGGTAACCACGGCGTGGGCCATTTTGAAGTCAAGTTGATGATGAAGCCGGGCACGACTCTAGAGGCTCTCGAATTTGAACGTAAAATGAAAGAGATCCCTCACTTTACAGAGCTGTGCACTTGGGCGATCGTACCTATACGAGATGGCAACAAAGGGGATCTCATCGCAGAGGGTTATACAGAATCAGACTTCGAACTCTTTGGTGACAGGGCCTGAAACGGCTGCATCAAAAGTTTGTGAACCTGCTGGTCTTTCGCAGTTCTAAATTCTGCAAGCCCAATATTATCCGCCTGAAGGTCAAGAGCCGATCTAGCCGTGAAGGTTTGAAACAGCCTATCCCAAACTGACAGACAAAAACCGAAATTGGAGTCAGTCTCAGGTTGTCTAACTGAGTGATGAATTCGATGCATGTCGGGAGTCACGATCAGCACTTTCAAAAAGTTCTCAAAACTTTTGGGTAGAGAAAAGTTCGCATGATTAAACATGGCTGAAAAATTCAATAAGACTTCAAATACCACAATAGCCGCTGGCGATACCCCTAAGGCCACAATCACAAAAGCCTTCACCACAAGCGACAAACCAATCTCAATCGGGTGAAACCGCAATGCTGTCGTTGTATCGAAGCCAATGTCACTATGATGAACCCGGTGAAGTCGCCACAACCATGGCACCTTGTGAAAAACAATGTGTTGAAAGTAAATCACGCAATCTAGCAACACCAAAGACAGCAACAGGTTTGGCACTTGCCCCAGCCCGAGCCAGTTCATGAGCCCCAACTTAGACTCACTCACCTGATCTGCTAATGCGACCAATGAGATCGGTAGCAGAACACGCATCAAAAGACTATTGAAAAGGGTAAGCACTGTGTTGTGAAACCAGCGAGAGGTATCGACCTGAGCTCGACTGCGAAATGAGAACAATAGCCCAGCAAGCCAAAAAACCAAGAGTCCACTGGCAAAGAAGCCCAGCCTAAAATAGCTCTCAAAAGCCAACCAATTCATGACTTCAGTTTACCACAAAACCGCGGGCGAGCACCATAACAGCGCAGAGTCTCAGCGTTAGCCAGTTACAAGGGGCAAAACATGGGCACCTAGCCCCTCATTGTAACGAATTCTTCAGCACTTGTAGGGTGGATACCAATGGTTCGATCAAAGTCGGCTTTCTTTGCACCTGCCTTGATAGCAATGGCCACCCCTTGCATCACCTCAGGTGCGTCTTTACCAACCATATGACAACCGATCACTTTGTCAGTCTTCACATCTACAATCAGCTTCATGAAAGTCTTTTCACCACCTTCACTTAGAGTAAACTTAAGATTGCGGAAGCTGCTTTTGAAAACTCGAATTTCATCATACTGTTGCTCAGCCTGGCCTTGAGTCAAACCAACCGTCGCGAGCGGTGGATCACTGAAAACTGCGGTTGGAACGTTGGCATAGTCCATGACTCTCTCACCTTTTGAGAACAGCTTTTCAGACACAACCATAGCTTCTGCCGTAGCGACAGGGGTCAGATTCATACGGTCCGTGCAGTCACCCAAAGCGAAAATTGAAGGAATGTTAGTTTGATAATTTTCATCTACAAGAATAGCGCCTGACTCGTTAGTTTCGACTCCCACAGACTCTAAGCCTAGACCAGATGTATAGGGCCTTCTCCCTGTTGCCATTAAGCACTGCTCAGCCTCCATATGGCTACCATCACTCAAGTGAAGTTTTAGGCCATCCGCTAGCTTTTCGATCTTGTCGATACCGACTGCTAGCTTGGTAGCAATGCCTTTTTCTTTCATTTGATCGTGCAAGAAAAACCGAGTCTCGTCATCAAAGCCAGTTAACACAGAGTCTTTGCGACAAAGAACGGTGACCTCTGAGCCATAGCCATTAAAAATACCGGCAAACTCAACACCGATGTAACCTGTTCCGACT
>JABSOQ010000183.1 GCA_013216195.1 Bdellovibrionales bacterium | reverse complement strand
AGCTTCATGGCCAATGAGCTCAGCTGCCTCTAACCGCACTCTCGAGCTGGACAGAGAATTGAAGTGTTCTGGGGTGTGGAACAGTTCGAGTCGCTCAGACTTTGACGTGAGGATATAAAAACGGAGTCGTAAAACATGTATGATTTTGGGGTCTGCCAACAGTGCAAAATGGAAATCGCGGAGGAGCGTCTGCAAGGGCGTCCGGTAGTATGCAATCATTGCGGTTACTCACCTAGTGAGAACCAAACACGAGTTGCAAAGCGTCTTGATCGTAGAATTAGATCAATGATGTACAGTATCTCGATAGGCCTCGGCCTGCTGTTCATGGGCCTTGTCGTGTGGGACAACCACGTTTTCACAGCAGTTCCGATTCAAGCAAAGCAAGTTCTGGGCATGTCTGCGGCTGAAGATCACGAATCGATGTACGAAATCTGCAAAAAAAGACTCAATGTCGAGTGTCAAATTGAGCAACTGCAACAGCTGAGTCGCTACAAAAATGAGGCGCTGGCTACTCTGGGCAAAACCTATTTGCTAACAAAGCAGTACGATCTGTCAGCGAAATCGTTGGAGCAGTACTTTCAAGATGGTGGCCTTAGCCTTGATGCCAGCTATGACTATGCAAGAGCACTAGAGGCTGTAGGCAATGTCGATATGGCTGGCAAGTACTATCAGTCGATCCTGGATAGCAAGCCTGAGACCTTGCAAATCACAGTTACCAAGCGGTATGTGCAAATGCTTCTCGATTACAACAGGAGAGCCGAAGCCAAAAAAGTACTAGCCTCCGTTAGAGACAAAGGCAGCAACACAGCTAATTTTATGGATATGGTGTTTCAAGATCTCTAAAGAGATTCCATCATGCGAGTTCGGGCCTCGGCCTGTTGCTTGATCTGATAAAGGGTCTCTTGCATTTTTCTAATGCCCTTCGGCGAATACCCCTCGAGTGGGTTATCTAACAGCTGCTGGGCATTGTCGACCAACTGATTGTTAGACAAATTGTACTTCGTCTCGAGGCTCTTGATTCTCGCCTTCGCTCGTTCTGTGCGAAACCGGTCGTAGCCACCTGGAATAAAAAAAGTCTTCACCCCATCGATATTGTATATGTTCTTCGGGTTGTAGGGATAGTACTTGTTATCGATCCTAACATAATCGACTTCTCTGTACTTGACCAAGCCCTGCTTGGCCCGCTTCTCTTGACTTTTTCGTATGTACTCTTGAGTGAGCCTTCTCTGCTCTGCAAGCTTGTCGACAATGGGTTTTGACATGGGGGTCTTAAGCTCTTCGAGCTGAGACTGCTTTTGCTCTTTAACCGCAAGATCGCCAGTGAAATACTTCAAATCGAAAGGAGTGTCAGCAGCATTGAAAATCATCAATGCCGAGATACCTCCGCCGACCATAAAACTGTATTTCAAAAAACGAAATAAACTGCCCATGATATCCCTTAAAGTCCTACTACCATTATCGGCCAATTCCTCGACCAAGATCAGTAAAATCACGCATTTCTGACACCCTATTCTAAGTCTCTGAATTTCTTTGGTAAGTCTGTCTCTTTTTGAGACAATCAAAACATGCAACGTACCTATAAGACTGAATTCACTGAAATGTTCGACATTAAACTGCCTATAATCGGGGCTCCCATGTTTCTCGTCTCAAACGTAGCCATGGTAAAGGCGATCACCGAGGCTGGGGGCATAGGCACTTTCCCGGCTCTCAACTTTCGACCTCTCGGAAACTACCAAGCGACTTTGAAGCAAATCCGAGAGCAAACTAATGGGCCTTACGGTGTTAACATTATCGTCAACAAGAGCAACACCAGGCAAGGCGACGATCTTAGAATGGCGCTCGACAATGGCGCCTCCCTGTTCATCACATCTTTAGGCAACCCAAAAGATGTGATCAGGGAGGCTCACAAAAACGGCGCAAAAGTATTTTGTGATGTTACAAATGTGAAGCACGCCTTGAAGGTGCAAGATCTTGGAGCTGATGGAGTCATAGCCGTGGCATCAGGCGCAGGAGGTCATGCCGGGCCAATCTCTCCTTTTGTGCTGATACCTTGGCTCAAGAAAGAACTCGACATCCCCGTTGTCGCCGCAGGCGGTATAGCCAACGGGGTCACTCTCGCCTCATGCTTGGCTCTTGGGGCCTCAGCTGCCAGTATAGGCACACGCTTCATAGCGAGCGAAGAGGCAGGAGTGGATCAAGCCTACAAGCAAGCAGTGGTCGATTCGAGCCCAGAGGACATTGTGATGACAACTCGAGTTTCTGGTACTCCCGCTGCTGTGATTAACACCGAGTACGTTAAAAAAATGGGTACCGATTTGCCATATGTGATCAAGGTTCTTAAAAGCAACCCGATTACAAAGAAGTATGTCGTACCTCTGATTCATCTTGCCGGCATGAAGGCTTTGCAGAATGCCGCTGAAAAGCCAACCTGGAAAACCGTCTGGTCTGCAGGGCAATCTGTCGGCCTGGTGCATGAAATCTCGAGCTGTGAGAAGATCGTAAACGACATAGCCGATGAGCTGTTCGCAACCCTGAGTAAGATGAACTCGGCAGGAGGTCAGGCGTGAAAGTCGACATTTTCAAATACTTAGAGAAGATTCCAAATGAATTTGTTAGAAACCGGGTCACCGACGGTCTACTTAGCGTGGCCATTCCATTCAATTTAACTCTCGGCATGAAGATTCGGCATCTCACAAGTGAGAAATGTGAGATCACGTCACACGGCGCATGGAAAACCAAGAATCATGTAGGCGGCGCTCACGCCTGCTTTCTCGCTCTCATGGGAGAGTACCCGGCGGGCCTTCTACTGGCTCAGATCTACTCACCTGAAGACTACAGAATGATCATCAGTGAACTGCATATGGACTACAAAAAGCAAGGTCGAGGCTTCGTTAAATCGGTTGCCCGCAGACCCATGCAACCCGTTGAATTTGTAGACGGCGAAGCCTATATCCCCATGCTCACTGACCTGTTTAACAAAGAAGGTGAGCTGATCGCCACGGCCGAGACAAAGTGGCAGATGAAAGAGTGGAGCAAGGTGAGGTCTCCAAAAGAGTCATCAGTACTTTGACAGTTTCATACTCCAATCGACCCCAATAAGCTCTCCGGGGTTCATTGGGATCCAAATATTTTCACCAGACAAGGGTTCACTTGTAAAAATCAAATGATTCACATAGCCCGTGGCAGTTTGGTTCTCACACTCAAAAGCAAAAGATGGGCAACTGTCACGATCAGCACATTTCGTCTTGTAGGTACTGTAGTGAAGTTCTTTTCCGCCTTGATGGGCAATCATAGTCTCACCATTAGTGAGCACATAGGTCAGGTAGAATCGAGACAAGTCACCCTCAATATCTTCTTGGCTAAAGTTGCCAACAATCTGGGTTAGCTTTTCATTGGCTTTTGAACAGGCGTTGGCCAAATCGTCTATGCTGATCCCACGCTTTTCAATGTCGGCATGCCCTTGAAGAAAAGACAAGATGACGAAAAAGATAATCTCGCTATCTGTGTCACCAAGCACAAACCTACGAAACTTAGGCAAGATCACTTTCACTAACTCGTCACGGTAGTTTTCAAAGTTCGGAATGTGACCATTGTGAATGAAGGTCCATTTGCCGAACTGGAAGGGATGCGTGTTAAGCAAAGTGTTGTTGCCTTGAGTTGATTTTCTGACATGTGCCAGAACCGTTTCTGAACTCACAACACCTGACACTTTCTGAAACAAACTGTCATTCAGCGCGGCTTGCGCTGACTTGATAACGTGTGGTGCCCCCCCTGCATAGTAGGCCACTCCCCAGCCATCGGGATGCTCACGACTCTGCGAACTCAAAGCATTGTCAGCACTCATAAGACTGCGGTGCACTTGACTCATTATTACGCTACGAAAACCAAAGATTCTGCACATAACAAAATGGTAACAGAAAATGACGCAGGTGTCTCGTGGCGTGTCAGGCTCTTGTAAGATAAAGACCAGTTCAAAAATGGGAAGTTGGCTCTGGTAGCCGATTAGAATATGCTGGACCATATTTTTAACTGAGGATTTTCTTATGAAATTCAAAGACTACGTGAAAAATCTCGACCCGGTTCCTTTCGTATTCCTTACGATCACACCTCTTGCCGCAGCGGCATTGCTGTCACTTTACCTGTACCTTTACGATTTGAGTTGGCCGTTTGTACTGCTTTTCGTTGCTTTCTACAGCGCAACAGCTATGTCAATCACTGCTGGCTACCACCGCCTCTGGTCGCACAAAGCCTACGAAGCTGGGCCATTGTTGAGACTGTTCTACGCTTTGTTTGGGGCCGCTGCTTTTCAGAACTCGATATACAAGTGGAGCGTTGACCACCGCCTTCACCACAGACATGTCGACACAGATCTCGACCCTTACTCTATCAACAAAGGGCTGTTTTACGCGCACATGGGTTGGATGATTTCAAAACAAGAGATTCCAGACAACGCCAAAGCCTACGGCAGAGATTTTGAAAAAGATAAAATCGTGATGTGGCAAGACAAGCATTATGTTGCGATTGCCATCGCAATGGGATTTTGTCTACCCACACTCATTGGCTTTGTAATGGGCAACGCCTTGGGAGGCCTTGTGTTTGGAGGACTTCTTCGCATGGTCGCGCTTCACCATGGAACCTTCTTGATCAATTCGGCATGTCACTTTTGGGGAGCTCAACCTTATACAAATAAGAACACTGCTCGCGATAACATTGTGTTGGCATTCTTAACTTTCGGAGAAGGTTACCACAACTTTCATCATCTGTTTGCCACAGACTACAGAAACGGCATTCGCTGGTACCATTGGGACCCAACAAAGTGGCTCATAAAAATGAGCAATTGGCTGGGATTAAGCCAGAACTTAAAGCGAACTCCAGAAATCAAAATCCAAACCGCACGTTGGACAAGAGAGCAATCAAGGTTTCAACAATCACTCGAGAAACTCAATCACAGCTGGCAACTTCGAGTGAGAGAGCTTCAAACTAAAGTCGACACGGCTCAAGCTAGATTCCTAGAACTCAAGCAAGAGTACAAAAAACTAAAAGCACAGAAAACTGAGGCCTCCAGAAGAAAGCTTATCGAGCTGAGAATGGAGCTGAAGATTGCCAAGCAAGAATGGAAGTCTTACTTGTATCAGTGGCGCCTAGTGCTCAGCCAAGCGCCTCAGATGGCCTAGATGGAAACTCTCTGCTGACCTTGCACCCTTTCGAGGTAAAGGGTCAGCCCCAACACCTAGCCATTGATATCTTTTAGCAAACGACTTAGGGCATGCGACCTTGACCACAATGACTCGAGCTCAATGGTCTCGTAGTCGCTATGCATAGCGAAGCCTTTGGCGCCCAAGCCATCTAAAACTATATGTGAGTGTTCAGCAAAGTAGTTAATGTCGCCTGCTCCACCTGAACGCAGGGCCTTGATTTCTTTACCCTCAAGCTCGCTCAACCTTCTTGCATGTTTTTTTGCAAGCTTCTTCGACTGAAAAGTCATCGCAAAAGGCGGGCAATCGTCAACAATCTCAAAACGCGTCTTCGAATGATGACTCTTACAAACTGAAGACTGCTTTGAGGTCATGAGTATTTTCTCAATCGCACGCTGCAACTTTTCTCTTTGTTTTTTTGTCGCAAAACGAACATCGAGCTTCATATCAACGTTGCCACAAACCACATTGTGCTTACCGCGACCACCCTCGACGTGGCCAACACTCACACTCATGTGTTTGCGGTAGTTGTTTAGCTTCTGAAGCTCGACAATCTTCATCGCAAGATCGTGTGCGGCATTCACATGGTGCCCATAAGAGCGGCCCGCATGAGCCTCTCGCCCTTTTATCTGAACATCATACCAACGATTACCTCGCCTAGCCGCAATGATGTGACCACCCTCCAAAGCCGGCTCAAGACCTAGAGCAAACTTCGTCGACTGGCCAAGCTCTCTGAACTGGCCTGTCCAACCAGTTGAGCCCACCTCTTCATTCGGAGAGCTCACCACACGCAGGGTGTAACTCGGCTTACGACCACCAAGGCCCGACAAAAAAGAGCGAAGCCCACTAAGACCCACAATCAAGCTTCCTTTGTTGTCGATAACCCCACTGCCTCTCACCTGCCTCTTGTCAGGATCAATCTGAAAGTTACCTTTCGCAAATGGTGGCAAGACCGTGTCAACGTGACCAATCAGAGAGATACACTCTGCTGACTGCCCCGCCAACTCTGCAACTAGCAAAGGACCACCTATGCCCGATTCAGGCTGACGGTACTGCACCGAAAAACCGAGTTCTTGCAGGTTATGACCCAATATTTTCTGAGCCGCTTCGATCTCTGCCATTTTGCCCGAAGTGGTATCGAGTTGTACGAGATCGCGTAGAGTCTTAAACCCCCAGCAAGCCTGAATCTCTACCATACAATACGAGAAACTGGCTGAAGGGTTCGT
>JABSOQ010000182.1 GCA_013216195.1 Bdellovibrionales bacterium | reverse complement strand
CGTCATACTCAAATACTTCCATACCAATAGTTTCGGACACTTAGCCAAATTTATTAACTAAAAAGTTAAAAATATTATTAAACTTTAAATATAAACACCTAGATCCATTCTGCCGCGCTGGGCTACATTGCAGCTGTAGACGGGCTGAAGCCAAAGCAAAGCCCAACAGGAACCCGCCCCCACAAAGGAGACCGAAATGAAGACCCAAATCTTGAAGAGCAGTATTCTAGCTCTGATCTTAAGCACTGCCCTTTCAGCTAAAGCTCACAAAGAGTTCGTTGGAGGCCAAGCAGACACTGAAAACGCTCAAGCTGAAGAGTTGTCACAGGAGCAATTAGATGCGCTTGAAGAAAACGGCCCAGCCTTATTTTCTGCACAAGAAAACTGTGAAATTGAAATCGTAAGTCACACGACCTACACCTACAGACTTATTGCCCGACAGAATGTCAAAAGCATTCGGTACCTCGGCCCAGAGATCGAGTTCACCGTCTCTGATCAGATTTGCCAAGGCGAAGAAGAGTGTGTCGATGTGTTACTCACTGGCCGCATGAGCCTTGAGACAGGTGAGAAATCAGTCGAGTCTCTTGAAATCAAGCACAGTCAGGTTGAGAACTCAGATAGCAACTCAGACATTCAACAAAAAATCGAAAAGAAGGTCGAGTTCAAACCACCTACGCCAAAGCCAATTAAAGACATGGATGCCATCGTTATGAACCTTGGCTCTGAGCAGACTTACTCAGTAGGAGTGGTTTGCACGAAGTCTCGACTGAAAGACGATGAAGCAAATTAATACCTCTCTCTCCTATGTTGAAGGTCTGGACAGATGACTTACAAAAACTGTCACCCTTCGACTTCTCTCTGCCACGTGGCCCGAAAGGGCCACGTCTTTTACATTACAAGAACTCTCAACTCGAAAGGAGGCACATATGAACAACCTGTCTCGGCACCAATCTCGCAGCTTTAACGACTGGAGCAGTAGAGCCATGAAAAGAGTCGATTTCAACAAACACGAATCAAAAGGCCAATCGCAAGATTCGGTCTCGGAAGAGCTTCGCCTGCTCTCTACACTCACTCTAGGCTTAATCTGCTGCTTGATCCTGACTCTTGTTGCCTGCAAAAATGATCGCGACAAAAGAAATCGCATAGGTGGCCTGGGAGACCTCGCACCAGTAGGGGCTGAGCAAACCCCGGCTCAATCTTCAACAGGCTCAGGTAACGACTCTCACCTGTCAGGCCACATTGGCGGCGCAGACACAGGGGGTGGCAACGGTTTTTCATCAACCCCTGAGCAAGTACTCGAGACCCTACAAAAGGTAAAACGGCGAACTCTACCAGTCGCTCTTTACCGAGTGTCGAGACTCATGGAGCCAATCTCTGAGCCTGAGATGCAACAACCGCAAGAATTACTTGGCAGTGAAATTCGCCAAATTTTTGAAGGCATTTTGAATGGCAACTATGCCAACCCAAACCCCATGTACCAAGACGTACTTGATGCTCAATGGAGGCTCGTCACAGACGGCCCCTGCTACGATCGTGCAGGAATTGCCCACGATGCCTCAGCTCAAGAAAATGGTGTTGTGTGCTTCTCTTTACCTCGATTGGTCTCAATACCCTCTCATATTTTAGAAAAAGAGCTTACGGCGGTCGCAGCACACGAACATGTTCATCGTTATGACCTCTGGGAAGAAGGCTTAGTGGTGCAAGAGTTTTTCTTGCGCACCGGAGACTTGTTTCGAGAGTTCCGTAACTTTGTGAACCCTGATACCGCTACCCTAAGACAAATGATTCTCGAAATAAACCGAGTGGTAATCGCCACAAACGCCTTAGATAACCTTTTGAAAATTGACGGAGCGATCATCTCTGACAGTATCGACAAAGTGAATGACCAAAATGTGGAAGACTTGAAAACCAATGACGAACCCATTGCAGAAGCTGAAGAAAACAGCGCTTTATTGAAAGGTCGTATGAGCAAGATTCGACCTGAAGATGTACCCGATACGATGATCTGCTCTCACGTAGGGCGGCTATCTGGCTTGATTTCGAACCTCTTTGGAGGTGGTGATGGTGATGAATATGGTGCAAACGGTGAAGGCGTTATGATGCACCCCAATTATTGGTCACTTGCAGGGCGACTCTCTCAAAGAGTCGCCAGCGCTTTCACTTTTTGTGGTTTCAGTGTGAAGTCTGGTTACGGTCTTAAAGCTGAGCAGCTTCACCTTGATGGCCCCTATTACTTCCGTCTCGAAAAGGGTGATCGCGACAGCTTAGCAGAGCTAACGCTTGAAATTTCCAATGATGCTCAACTCTTTTACCAAGATACAAGAGATTACCTGTATGGTGTCGTACCGGGGCTGGACAAAGAAGATCTCGACATTACTGGCACCATTAGCATTGAGAATTCCGAGGGCGTAGCAGTAGAACTACCAGCTACGGTTCTTGAGTCTGAATAAGCTGAACTTCTCTGGCTAGTTATTTTTTAGCTGATTGTAGAAGGCTTGAGCAAGTTTATCGTTTTGCAATAATAGTAAAACCTTAATGATTGAATCAGGCGGGTCAAGAGGCAGAATTGCCTCTTGCAATTTGGCCATGCGAATTTGTTGGCTGTAACTGCCCACAGACAAGACCTGCAAAAATCTTTGTTTTAAGTCTTTATCTTCTGATATCGCGATCGCCGCAGTCGCTAGAAGATCTAAGGGATCCTCCGACATAACAGCCCCTTTCGTACATAGCTCTAACGATGTGAATCTGAAAGTTATCTCGACCGAGAGTTTTTGATACGGAGGTTTGAATATTCAAAGCGTTTAGGTCTCCCATGTTGAAGTACAATGTCGGAAGGTCACCTTTCTCATCTCTCAAAATCACTTTTGAAACGTTCGGGGTCCAAGTGATCTCATAGCTCCGATAAAACCCAAGAGGTGTACTGACACCTCGAGAGACCCGCCAGGCTTTATAACTGTCATTGTTGACTAGCTCTTCGACTCCGCCCTTCACATCTAGAAAATCAACCCAGGTGTGGTCTTCAATTTTTGAAAAGACTCTGTCACCAATTTCAGATGTGACCTCTTTCATTTCGAGATGCTTACGGCAACGATAGGTTTGACGAGGCAGCAATTGGCAGCTGTAGCCTTCTGATTTTAAAGCAGACACTTCAGCTCTACCCGCTTCTGTGAAACCATAAACTCGCTTTACATCAATTGTCATGACCGGCTCAAATGTGTCGACAAAAACAAAAGCCCCATTCAAGGGTTCAGGAGCCATCATCTCAGCTTCAGCTAGAGACGAATACACAAGCATCGAGATAAAAATGAACAACCAAGCTAAACACAGTTTTTGAATTGAGCGCATGACTCCCCCTAAATTGGCTTCCTACAAGTCATCGCACCATAGATTTAGTTTACAGCCAAGAGGTCTATCTGCCGCACCAGTTCACGTCTGGTTTGGTCTTTCCATGATAAGGAACTGCCAGACGACGCTTTAACAGCTCGTCAGCAAGAGATTCGCCGTCGATCAAAATGTCAGCCAAGACGCGAAAGTATTTGCCTCTTTCTGGATTAATCAGGTCGATGCGATCCGCATTCGTAAGAAGGTTCTCAACGACTCGCTGAGCCTCGAAGCCTTTTTCTTTTTCACAATTATCGCGGGTGCGAATCTCTGGTGTGTCGACGCCTTTTAGTCGAACCATGATTTCGTCGCCAATAAGCGGGTGAACGTTCGGAATGTCAAAAGTAATGGTGTCGCCGTCATAGTTCTTCACGTAGCGGGCGCAAGACAAATCATCTGAATCGGTAGTACAACCTTTTGTACTCCAACCTTTGCGTGCGTTTGGCGAGCCTCCTGCAGCTAAGACAGATTGAGCTGACAAAAATAAAACAACCGCCACTCCACAAACTTTGAACCACTTTGGAACCACCTTATTCCCCCCGTTGATCCGATATGTAGTTTTTACCAAGGCCCAGGACCTATATCCAGTCTAGTTTTTAGACCTCTGGCGTCACAACGCATTCTTGAAACTCACCTTCAACTGGTTAGATTTCATACTTGGATTACCGCATTAATGTGGAAAATCAGACATAATCTGTTACGCCCATGTGGATAATCAAAAAGAGGGTTGCTGAGCATTCAAGCATTTGACCCTATGCTCTACTCATGAAAAGTCTGTCTCTCAGCCATCTATATATTGGAGAAAGAATGAAACTGATTAAGATGCATGGCACTGGCAACGATTTCTTGTTTGCTGTGACTCTGAATGATGCCAACTCTTGGCCCCCAGACAAGTCCAAGCGAGCAAAGCTTGTGATTCAACTGTGTGATCGTAATTTTGGTGTAGGAGCCGACGGGCTTGCATTCATAGAGAATCATCCCGATCTTGATTTCGCCTGGGACTTTTACAATTCAGATGGCTCGCACGCCGAGATGTGTGGCAATGCTGCTCGTTGCGCTGCCCTTTTGTTTTCAAGACTTAACAACCAACAAACCGAAATTCATTTTGAAACCGCTTTTGGCATCATCGAGGCTCACGTTCAAGATACTAACACCATCAGCCTCCAGACTGGTGAAGTGCAGGTACTTGCTGAGCCACAAGAGTTTGTTTCTGACCTTGAAAACCTCAAATGGAGTTTTACTCATCTCGACACAGGTGTGCCTCATGCCGTAGTAGAGTTTGCCGCCGACGAAGAATTGCAGACCACGAGCTCTAAGGTCGCAGCATCTGAATTGCGACGTAGCCCTCTCGTTGGCCCGAGAGGCTCAAATGTCACTTTCTATAAGAGCCTGAGTCAAAATCACATCCAAGCAGTGAGCTTCGAGAGAGGAGTAGAAGATTTCACTCTCGCATGTGGAACAGGTGTAATTGCTGCCGCATTTGTTAAGGCTCAAAAGGAGAAAATTGAGAGCGTGCAAGTTTCTATACCTGGCGGTGAGTTGTCGGTTGATTTTCGGGGGAAATTGCCTACATTGCGAGGACCAGCCAAATTTGTGGCAAACATCGATTTAGACCCAGATTTTTTAGATTGAGGAAAACTATGAGTGAGTCAGCAGAGAGATTCTTAGAATTGCGAGACAAGTTAACCATTCCTTTGAAGGTCGCTGAAAAGATTCAGGAGACCCCCGATGCTTACTCATTTCGTTTTGATATACCAGCTGATCAAAAAGGAAAGTTTCAGTACCGAGCCGGGCAGTTCGTGACTTTGTTTTTATCAGTCGGCGATAAGCATATTCGAAGAAGCTACTCGCTCTGCACATCGCCGTCGCATGATTCTCATTTTCAGATCACCGTAAAACAGGTCGAGGGTGGGCTGGGCTCAAATTACCTGGCAAACCAAATCAACTCCGGCGACTCAATCTATGTGACCCCACCTCAAGGCACTTTCTTTCAGCAGCTTGAGAGAGGGCAAGATGCTCAGTACTTCTTTTTTGCAGCAGGCAGCGGCATCACTCCGGTTTTTTCAATCATGAAGGAAACGCTGACAACCGACCCTTCGGCAAAAGCATTCTTACTTTTTGCAAACCGAGATGAAGATCACATCATTTACAAAGATTTGCTCGCTGAGATTCAACAAAAGTTTGGTGATCGCCTCACTCTTGAACATCAACTGTCGCAACCCAAACAGCCATCAGACAATGCTGGCCGATGTGATGAAACTCGGGTTAAAAAGTTTCTTGAGGCTCACAAAACCTCTGACAATGTTCAGGCTTACCTGTGTGGCCCAGACGGCTTTATGGATTGCTCGGCTTCAGCTCTTAAACAATTTGGCGTTTCTGAAGATCGAATTCGCACAGAGTCTTTTGTTACAGTCATACCCGCTGAGGCTGCAGCAACTGAGTCGGCACCAGCCGAAGAACTAGATGGAGTCGTGATCGGCGACCTGTCAGCGCCGACCACCAAACCAAGCAAAATCAAAGCCATAATCAACGGTCAATCTGTTGAGGTCGACGTCGACCCTGAAATTAGCATTCTCGAAAGCCTTATTAATGCCGGCCAAAACCCGCCTTACTCGTGTATGGATGGTGCTTGTATGGCTTGCATGGCAAAGGTGACGTCAGGCAAAGTTGTGCAAGATGACCATGGCATTCTCACCGATGAAAACGTTGAGGCCGCCGAAACCCTCACCTGCCAGGCAAGGCCTGCCTCAGATAATATCGTAATCGACTACGACAATCTTTAGTTTGAATGAGCCAACGATCGCACTAGCTAACTCGTCGGCTTAGTTTGAATTGATAAACTCTGTGCACTGATAAGTGCCAGTCACTCTTGCACCTGAGGTCAAGGCTGGGCTAAACCGTAGCTTGTTACCATCAAGTGTGACAATTGTACTGGTGTCTGGATTGCCGCTGTTATCTAGAACCTGAAGAGTTAGCGACCCGCTATTTGGAGCACACTCCAGAGGTACGGTATCAAAAGATTCAATCACCAGGTCTCCGATATGATCAATCTGGCCCTGGTAGTTCGGTTCGCACACCGAGCCCACAACACCACAGGTTAAGTTCG
>JABSOQ010000181.1 GCA_013216195.1 Bdellovibrionales bacterium | reverse complement strand
GTCTTTCCAGATGGCCCAGTCTGGTGACGCCACTAACCAGTTCACGTCAGGCAATTTAACTGCCCAGAGATTTGATGCGATGAGGTAGCCCAAGTAGAGTTTACCATCTATGCGGATCTCGAGTTTGGGCTTTCCCTCGCCAATCGAAGGGTGCAGCCTGGCTTGAATATCAAAATCGCTTAGGCTTTCAATATAGCGGTTGAAGAATTGCCAGTTTGTTCCTATGCCGCCCTTTGAATTTCTCCAGTTCTTTTGAAACATCTCTGCGTGAACGAGAAGCTGGCCATCTTTTTTGATTTCGATTTCTCTTTTGGGTTTAATTCGCAAGCGGTTTTTGCCCACAAACCAAGATCGGTGAAGCGGCAAATAGTAGATCCCATCGCCTCCGATGGTGGCGCATTGTGCCCCTTTTTTTATCACTTGCTCGGCGATGTAGAACTGCAAAGTGCGCATGGTCTTTTTGCCTAGGCCCGAGGCCTCTTTTTTGACTCCAGTAACCTTTAAATCTGGCTCACCCTTTAGCTCTGAACAATCGCCTTCGACCTCGTCGCTCAGTAGTGGCAAAAAGTCTTCGAGGGGTTGCATATCTACTTTTTTGGAGCCGATGTAATGAAAGCCATCGATTTTCTTCTTGATTGAAAACTTGTCATAGCGCGATTTGAGATAATACGAATCGAATGCTGATGCGGAAAGAGTGGTGAAACTGACTGCGAAAACGGCAAGTGCTTTGAGCAACATTTGAGAGCCCCCGTTTGATTCTCTACCTTCATGCTCTCACAAGGTTATTTCAAGGGCAAGAATAGGTCTAAAGTGTGCTGTAACACCTTTTTTCTCTCCTCGATGTCTTTGATAGACTTTCCGTACATTTTTTCGTTGATGTGATCGAGTCTCATTTGGCTTGAGATGCAGCCAAAAAACAATTTTGCAAGTGTGAAGCTGTCTTTGCTGTTGTCGATAAGCCCTTTTTCTTGAGCAGATTTAAAGAAGTTGTGCAGTTGTTCAAAGACCCGCAGAAAGGTACTGCGAAAGATCTCCTCTGCGGGGGAGTCGATTCGGTCGTATTCTCTAACAATAATAAGTCCGCTCTCGCGGTCCTCTACGTAGAGTTTAAATAGGTTTTCGGTAAACATCTGCAGCCGAAGTCGAAATTCGGTTGGAGTTTCAGCCTCACTCAAAATCTCTCGCGCAACACTCAGCCTCTGAGTACCAATCTCTTTAATGCACTCTTTGTATAAGCCATCTTTGCCGTCAAAGTAGTAGCTTATTAAAGACGAGTTCAGACCTGCTTCCTGGGAAATGTCACGAATGGTTGTTGCGCTGAGGCCTTTTCGGGCAAACAGTCTTTTGGCAGCCAGCAGCAATTGCTGGCGCGCACCACCTTCTGCTCCGTTTGAACCGTTTTGATACGATGATTTTGAGCGCGCAGAGCCCTTAGAGACAGCTTTCGCAGCCTTTTGCTTGGGTTTGGAAGGGTCAGTTTTCGCACGTGAATTCGCCATACTGTTTTAGTTTTAACCATTAGATTGAGAATTTCAATCATTTGATTGAAATCGTACAAAAATGAATCTAGACTAATATTAGGTATTTGAATCATTGGGAGGTGTTGAAATGGACACAGTATTAGGAGCATTGCTCGCACCAGAGATCTTTCCGTACGCTGCCGCTGGCGCGTTGGTCTTAGTGCTCGCCTTAGGCTTTAACGGAGCCCCACTTTGGCTTTGGTCACTTTTTCTGGTTGGTGTTGCCACTGGCTTTGGCTTGCCTGTTGTTGCCATCGGTGTGTTGGTGGCTATCTTGGCGATCTTCAACATCCCACCGATTCGAAAGGCATTGGTGTCATCGGGTGTGATGGCAACGATGAAAGCTCTCAAGCTCATTCCTAAGATTTCAGAAACGGAGAGAACGGCACTTGAGGCCGGTGTGGTCTGGATGGAAGCTGAGCTATTCAGTGGTCGACCAGACTTTAAGAAGATGATGGATCAGCCCTTCGGCAAATTATCTGCTGAAGAAAAAGATTTTATAGACAATGACCTCGAAGAGCTGTGCGCTCTTATCGATGACTGGAAGTTTTGGAAGACCAAAGAGATGCAAGCCGAGGTGTTTGATTTTATCAAGCGCAAAAAACTTCTCGGTATGATTATTCCTAAAGAGTATGGTGGCTTAGGCTTTTCGCATACGGCCCACTCTATGATTTTGCAAAAGATCTCATCTCGTTCAATACCTGCGAGTATCACGATAATGGTGCCGAATTCACTCGGGCCAGCTGAGCTTTTGAATCACTACGGGACCCAGGCTCAAAAAGACAAATATCTGTCTAGGCTTGCCGACGGAAGTGAGATCCCTTGTTTTGGATTGACGGAGCCCATGGCGGGAAGTGACGCTGGTAGCTTGACTTCGACTGGTGTGCTTTTCAAAGGCGAAGATGGCCGATTGAAAATGAGACTGAATTGGAGAAAGCGTTGGATCACTCTTGCGAGTATCTCGACGATTATTGGTCTGGCCTTTAGACTCAAAGACCCAGAGGGTTTGCTTGGTGGCGAAGAAGATCTCGGTATCACGTGCGCTCTTATTCCTTCGAACACTCCTGGTGTTGAACTAGGGGAGAGACACGATCCGCTGGGTGTGCCGTTTCATAACTGCCCTATGGAAGGCCACGATGTGGTCGTCGATGCAGAGGACTGCATCATTGGTGGTGTTGCGAAAGCCGGAGAAGGTTGGCAAATGCTTATGGAATCATTGGGTGCAGGCCGGGGTATCAGCCTTCCTGCCCAGAGTGCTGGTGGTAACAAAATGATTTCTAGAGTTGTCAGTAACCATGCCACAATTCGAAAGCAGTTCGGCATGTCTATCGGCAAGTTTGAAGGTGTTGAAGAGCCAATGGCTCGAATCGCAGCTAATACCTACATGACTGAGTCTATGAGTCAGTATGTGTTGTCGGCCCTTGATCAGGGCATTGCTCCGCCTGTCGTAACGGCCATGGCAAAGTACTACTGTACTGAGATGGCTCGTGAGACGATCAAAGACGGAATGGATGTTCTTGGCGGCGCTGGTATTTCGATGGGACCCCGTAACCTAATTGCTACCGGTTGGGTGGCCATACCGATTAGTGTAACGGTAGAGGGAGCTAATATTCTAACAAGAACTCTGATGATCTTTGGTCAAGGGGCTCTGAGGGCTCACCCTTTTGCCTTTAAAGAGGTTGATGCGATCGACAACAATGACCTAGGTGGTTTTGATAAAGCATTCTGGGGGCACATTGGTCATATCGTGCGTAACTTGTTCCGCTCAGTGGTGCTCAGCTGGACTCGGGGCTTTTTCGGCTCGAGCCCTGTTGGTGGCCCAGCGAAACGGTACTTTAAGAAGCTTGCTTGGACCTCTGCTTCTTTTGCGATTCTAGCAGATCTGGCAATGGGTTTGCTTGGTGGTCAGTTGAAAGCCAAGCAAAAGCTAACTGGTCGATTGGCCGACATTATGGGTTACATGTTCATTGCGACATCTGTATTGAAGAAGTTTGAAGCAGATGGAGCGAAAAAGGAGCATGAGGCTTTGTTTCATTTGACGATGCAAACAATCTTTCACCGTATTCAAGAGGCTTTCGACGGCATTTTCGCCAACCTCGATGTGCCGGTGATCGGTCTGTTCTTCAAAGGGCCTGTTCTTTGGTGGTCGAAGATCAACTCAATGGCTTCAGCTCCAAAAGATGCCTTGGGGCAAGCTGCGGTTCGTTCACTACTTGATGACCCGAGTGTGAGAGAGGTTTTGAGTCGAGGCATTTACCTACCAAAAGACCCTACAGAGGCGATGGGCCGACTCGAGCAAGCTTATGATGCCATTAAGAAGGCTCAGCCGATTGAAAAGAAAGTCAAAAAAGCGATTCGCGCAAGAACGCTACCTAAAAAGCCCGTGTTCGCTATTTTAGATGAAGCGGTGACTGCAGGTGTAATCACTGCAGAAGAAAAGGCTGTGATCGCAGAGGCTGAGAAGCTTAGATACGATGCGATTCAGGTCGATTCGTTTACACAAGAAGAGTACCTGCCGGGTGGGATGTCGAAAGACGATGACAAGATCGTCACTCCTCAACCGCATGAAGTTGCTTAAAGCTCAAAAAATTAAGTTATAAACTGAAAAGCCAAGTGAATCTCACTTGGCTTTTTTTTGTGCTTTTCGATTACAGTTATCGAGATCGTTTGCCGCCGTTAGGTTTGCCGAACTTGCCTAGTTGTGGTTTAAGATTTGGCTTTAAGGGTTTAGCCTGCTGTTTTCGAAAGTTGCCTGGAGCAAACTGGCTACGAGCCATGGGTTTGAGTGGGCCTGTTGGGGCTGAGTCTGGCCCCAAGCTGATCTTCTTTCTTTGAAAGGTTGAGCCCTCTGAGTCTCTCAAAGAGTTGCGACTCTCTTCTCGAAGTTTTTTAGCAGGGTCATTGACTAAAATAAATCGGACTTTTCCCTCGGTCTTTCCAAAGCGAGCATTGCCTGGGCCTGTTCTAGGCTGGCTACCACGAGAACGTGAGCGGGAGTTCGAGCGGTTGTCATCGCTACTGCTTCGCACTCGGGTTCGGCCAGAATCGCGGTCATTGTCTCTTTTCTTGCCGAATCTTCCCTTGCGGCTTCTTGTGTTCGGTGGGCGAAAGCCTTCGTCATCGTCTCCAGGGCCTTGTACTTCGATCTCGACACCATCATCATCTGGCCCTGCTGAGTAGGCAGGGGTCCCGAAGGTGAGAGGTAGCACAAGCAGTGTTAGGCTCCAGATAAGACAATTTTGGGCAGATTTCGTTATCATTTTTACCTCTACTGGCCCTAGGTCACAGCTGGTGACTGCGGGCAGAGTTAACGTCAACATTTTAGGGTCTAGAGTACAATGATTGTGCCATTCAAAGGGCTGGAATCCGTCTGGTTTCGAGGATTTACCTGCTCAGTCGACGCGAAGGCCGTTAACCTTGTGTTAACAAAGTCAGTTTTAGAGGAGTGAGCTAGCCTTGAACATGCCTGAATTAGACCCCGTAAAGCAGCAGATGTTTGAAAAGCTCAGAGTCGTCCCATTCTTCAATCAGTTTCCGGATGAGCTAATCGCTGAAATCGCCTTGATTTGCGAGATGATTCGCTACGAGGAAGGAGAAGAGGTGATGAAGCAAAACCAATACAACCAGAACCTTTTTTTGCTCAATGAGGGCCGAGTCGGTGTTTATGTTGACGGTGGAAAAGTTGCTGAACTGGATCAGTTTGGCGATCTTTTGGGCGAGATGTCGGTTGTTCAAGGGCTGCCATCAAGTGCTACTATTTTGGCTGAAGATGCCTCCGAGCTGTTTCGAATAGGTGTGACTGAGCTCAACAATGTAAGCGGAGTTCAGAAAGATCGACTGCAACATATGGTGTTTCGAATCTATGCAAGTGTTCTGTCAGAGAAGTTGAGAAAGACCAATGAGAAAGCCAAGCACTTTGAGGATCTCTCGATTCAGCTAACAGATGCGAAGACCGGCCTTGAAGAGGTAAATGCCAGCCTCGAACAAAAGGTAGAAGATCGAACGGCCGCACTTTACACCAAGACCCAAGATCTCTTGGCATCAAATCAAAAATTAGAGAATCAAAATATTGAATTGATTGTGAGTCATAAGAAGCTCGAAGAATTGTACCTCACTAAGAGAGCCACGTTCGTTCAACTGCAAAGGCTATACAAAGAGCATTTGGTGCCACTGAAGGGCAGAATAGGGCAGCTGCAAGAAACAGTCACAGAGCCTGAAGACAAACGATCTTTGATAACTGCTGATGAAGACATTGAGGGTGTGATCACTTTGTTGCAGCCTATTACAGAGCTGTATGAATCTGAAAAAAATATTCAGTCACAAAAGGTTCTATTGTTAGACGGCACTAAAAAGATGCAGATTCTTGCCAAAATGGCTCTGGGTACTACAGGTGCAGATTTGACCGTTGCAAAGACCGAAGAAGAAGCTGAAGACGCCTTTCATCAATCTAAGTTTGATATTGTTTATCTTGATGAGAGTTTACTGAACTTAGCGTCAGAGATTCAAAACCGAGCTCCCTCGACGAATATGGTGATCATGACTTCAGAAGACATTCCCTCAGCCATTCGAAAGCTGCAGGAGTTACCTAAAATGCCAAACGTTGTCTCGAGAAGTTTGGTCAATAGGTCTTTCACGATGACCAATATCGGAACAAGTCTTTCTAAATTAGCGAGTAAAGATATTTTCGGTCTCGAGAAGTACTTGTCTTGGGGAACAGAAATCAAAGAACTTGATATTTTACGCAGTGATCAGCGCACGCAGTACAATGAAGCTGTCATGGAATATTTTGGCCAATTGGGAGTGAGGTCGTCGCATCGAGGTAGGGTTTCTCAAGCCTTGGAAGAGATGCTGATGAACGCTATCTATGATGCCCCTGTCGACAAAGCTGGTCAGCAGCTTTACAACCACCTTGATCGAAAGAACATTGTCGAGTTGGGGCCCGATCACCAAGCCCAGCTTCGCATTGGTACTGAAGGGGGTATGATGCGTGTGGCTGTCGA
>JABSOQ010000180.1 GCA_013216195.1 Bdellovibrionales bacterium | reverse complement strand
TCAAAGATCAGTTTATCTCTGGTGAGCACCATGGCATTCACCATAAGAAGGCCAACTGTAATTTTGGATTGTACTACACTTTAATAGACAAGCTCTTTGGCACCGATTCTGAGTCAGTGAGTAAAGCGCGAGTCAAACCGACGACTACTACGAGGACAGTTTATGAGTAAAGCAATAGTAATGGGATCTGGATTTGGTGGACTAGCTGCAGCTGTAAGGTTGCTAAACAAGGGCTATGACGTAACTGTTCTAGAGGCCAGAGACCAGATTGGTGGTCGGGCAGGGGTCTTTAAGCAAGATGGCTACACATTTGATGCCGGCCCCACTGTTATCACGGCTCCATATTTGTTGAATGAGCTTTTTGAATTGTTGCAAGAAGACCCAAAAGACTTTTTCGAACTTTTGCCAATCGATCCATTCTACAGAATTATCTTCAACGATAAGTCTAAATTCGACTATGTCGGCGATGAAGACAGGCTTATTGAGAACATCAAAGACCTTTCGCCAAAAGACGTCGATGGGTACCGCCGATTGGCGAGGCACGCAAAAGACATTTTCGATGTCGGCTACACGGAGCTTGCTGATGCGCCTTTTGACACTGTGGCCTCTATGCTGAGAGTGGCGCCTGATATGATCAAGCTTCAGAACTACAGAAGTGTGTATAGTTTGGTTTCAAAGTACATTAAAGATGAACGACTTCGAATGGCCTTTAGCTTTGAGCCTCTATTAGTTGGCGGCAACCCGACAAAGATCACTTCGATTTACTTGCTTATTCACTGGCTTGAGCGCAAGTGGGGTGTGCACTTTGTAAAAGGTGGTACGACCGCTTTGGTTGATGCATTTAGACGTCTGTTGGTAAAGAAGGGAGCCAATGTACTGACCAATGCATCGGTAAAAAAGATTGAAGTCGAAAATGGCTCAGTGAAGAGAGTCATCACAGAAGATGAGCGCATCTTCGATTGTGATTTACTTGTGAGCAACGCTGACCCAGTTCGCGTCTACCGCGATATGATCGATTCATCTCATAGATCGAAACACAGTGACCGAAGCTTAAATCGCAAAAAGCATTCGATGAGCCTTTTTGTAGCTTATTTTGGAGCAAAGAAACTCTACCCAGAACTAGCGCATCACACGATCCTTCTAGGGCCCCGTTATAACGGTCTGTTGAAAGACATCTTTGATCGTAAAGTTTTGGCCGACGATTTTAGTTTGTACCTTCACGCACCAACCAGAACTGATGTTACAATGGCACCTGAAGGTCACGAGTGCTTTTATGTTTTGTCTCCAGTTCCAAATAAGTTGGGTAAAATCGATTGGGCGACAGAGACTGAGCGTTACAAAGAAAAGATCTACAGATGGATGGATCAGAATCACTTGAGCGGCCTCATGGACAACTTGACTGTCGACTTCGCTGTTAACCCCGACTACTTCGATTTCGAGCTACAAAGTGAGCATGGTGCCGCTTTCGGTATTGAGCCTTCTTTCACTCAATCGGCTTATTTTAGGTTTCACAACAGGTCTGAAGATGTAAATGGGCTTTACTTTGTTGGAGCGAACACACACCCGGGAGCAGGTATTCCAGGTGTGCTGAATTCAGCCAAGGTTCTCGACAAGGTTGTGCCTCAGGCTTCAGGCATATCAAGAGTGAAAACTAAGCGCCGCAGAAGCGAAGGTTTGCGAGCTCCGGAAGCGCAACTTTGAACACTGAGAAACTAACCTCATTTGAGCAGATTTCAGAGAGCTATCTTGGCAAAGAGCCGACTGAGCTTTTTGCCGAGCATGGCAAGTCCTTTTATTTTGCCAGTATGGTCTTTAAAAAACAGAGGCTAGAGAGAATTGCGATTCTCTACAGACTCTGTAGATTTATCGACGACTGTGCCGATGAGCTGCCTGAGCAAGAGTCAGACCGAGCCATCTCTGAGATTTTAAAAGATCTAGATGACCCTTCACGTGAAACTCGAGTGAATCAGAAGGTTGCTCAGGTTGAGCAATGGGGAGTCAAGAGAGACTTTGTCAGAGAGTTGGTAATTGGTGCCCAGTTCGATGCCAAGGGCGGAGAGATTAAGACCACAGCAGATCTTATGATTTACTGCTACCGTGTGGCGGGTGTAGTCGGTCTTATGATGTGCCCGATGATCGGTGTTAGCTCACGAGCGGCTTATCCTCATGCGATTGATCTTGGTATTGGTATGCAGTTGACCAACATCTGTCGTGACATTCTTGAAGATGCTGGCCGAGAACGATCTTATCTTCCGCATGAAATGTTAAAAAGAGCGGGCTTGAGTATCGAAGACCTTAAGCCAGGTGCGACTCCAGAGGTTGTTAAGGCCCTAGTTAAAAGGTGCCTTGATGAGGCTGATCGCTACTACACAAGTGGTTACGAAGGGCTGGCATTTATTCCGCTAAGGCCAAGGTTCGTGATTTTACTCGCGGGCGAGGTTTATCGCCACATTGGGGTTAAAATTAGAAAGCATGATTACCAAGTTCTCAGTGGCCGAACCTTTCTCAGTAAGCCCGCTAAATTTTGGGTGGCATTAAAGACTCTAGTCAAAGTGGCTTCCCCATGGTTTTGGGTATCAAAAGCCCATGTTGCAAGTTTGCACAGCTCGATTCAGTCACTACCAGGTACAAATCGATAGGGGATAGAATGTTTAATGGCGAAATGACCTACTTGCAGTTTCTGATCGTGTTTTTAGGTGTGCCTTTGGCGATCCTTGGGGCTTATTTCAGGTTGGCAGACCTGCCCAATAAGAGAGCTTTCTTTTTTGGAATACTGGCGTTGGTATTTTTAGCAGTAAGCTACACAACCCCTTGGGACAATTATCTCGTGATGACCAAAGTTTGGTGGTACGGCGAAGACCGAGTGATCGGCACCATAGGCTATGTGCCGATTGAAGAGTATTGCTTCTTTATTCTGCAGACTCTAGCTACGGGCATGTTCTGTTTTGCCATACAGAGATTCTTGCCTTTGCAAGAACAGACAGAAAAGACGGCAATAAAAAGTGGAGTAACCCTAGCTTATACAGGCTTGTTTGCTTTCGGGGCTTACGGACTGTTTCATGAGTCTTTGACATACATGGGTTTGATCTTGGCTTGGGCCATGCCAGTGCTCTTACTGCAATGGGTGATTGGTGGTGGTTATCTTCTTAAAAACCATAAGGCTTGGTTAGCAACTGCTTTTTTGCCCTCGATCTATTTGTGGTTTGCAGATGCCTACGCCATTCATGTGAACATTTGGGAAATTTCAGCTTCCAAAACAATTGGTGTGAAGTTTGGAAGCCTACCTTTTGAAGAGGCTTTGTTCTTTTTGGTTACGAATATGATGGTTTCTCAGGGGCTTATTTTGTTTGTCGTGATGCGCTCAGAAGTCGCAGACTTTGTCGAAAAAATGCGCTCAGGCCTGAACCGAAGCAATCAGTCTCAGTACTCTTAATTCGGCAGTTGTTTTGAAGGTTTAGACTCTCAACGTGAGCGCTCTTTGATGGGGCGCCTATAGAAACGAGTTGAGAGTTTATGAGCCACCGGATGGCCCAATTTTGGGCTCCTATATGTACGTTTTTACAAGAGCTAACTGGCTCAAGAGCCAGCGGCTTACCGCCTCGAGTAGGCCCCCGCCGCGGCCTAGCGACTGCTTTAATTCTAATAACTCTAAGCCTTGTTGGTCTTTCGGGTGAGGCTGCAGGTTTTAAAGATGTGCCCAGCTATTGCCAACGAGTTCTTACTAGAATTTTGCCAGAAGATGATGGCCGAGTTATCGATTGGTCAGGCTTGCAGAACCATCTTTATCAATTGGGTTACTCTCAGCAGGTTTCAGTCGAGACATTAGAGTACATTCATTTCACTACCAGTAACATTGAGCGATTGTTTCGTGAGGCTTTAGAAGACGAGACCTGGGTATTTTCTGGCAGCATTGGCAAAGACGAAATGTCGAAGCTTGCAAATCATCGGCTTGATCGTGAGTCGTTTCTACACTCGCTGACCTGGCTGCCATATCTGAGCGAGGTGCCTGGCTTTAGCGCTGCTGAATTTGTCGAAGGTCAGTTGTTAGAGGCCAAACAAACCGTTACAGCTGACATGATGATTGAGTTGTTGAAATTTGCCCCTCTTTGGATGAATCAACAGAACCGAGTCTCTCTTGTCAGGTATCTGTTGAATAACTTTGATATGTCGGTGGGTAACCTTTCTAGAACTGTGGTTCTGATCAATCAGCTGGCTGAAGGTGAGCGCGAGAGCCTATGGTCGGCTGGTGCCGCCTATGCCTAGCGGTATCTAGACTGGAGCGAGGGCCGCTATTTAAAAGACCCGTCTCGAATTCTCGAGGCTGCAGCACAAACCCCATATCAGCAACTGCCAGAGAGAGTGAGGGCTGAAGTCGACAAGCAGAGTGCTCCTAGCGTTTACAAGCCCATGAGGCTTGCCAATATCGAAACCCTGTCTTGCGCTTATCATGGTGCAGGCTCATGCGAAGCTATGACGCAAAGTCATTTGGGCTCTTTGTTTTTATCGAGCTCTGACTTTACCGATCAAAGCTTGATCATTGTTGTTCACGGACAGGTCGTTGGCTCGTTAAAAACTGTTGGTGAGCACTCCTTCTTGGCGCTTCAAAATGTAGTTGATGAGTCGGGTAGGTTGGTTTTGGCTATGGGAGGAGTGTACAAACTGTCTAAGCGTTTGTACTCAGAGTTCGAAGAGGCTGGTAGATTGCATGATGACTACTCAGGGTTAGAGGCCGATCGATTCGTTTCAGTGCCTTGGTTAGGTGTTGCTCCAAATTCTTTTTTGATGAATCACCAAACCTTTAATGATGTCACCGTTCATGCTTGGTTGCAGGTTGCTGGTGAGGCTTTGACCCGGCATGAATTGATTGAGATCGCAGCCACAGTAATTGATGAGCATGGCCATTTTGGATCTGCTGAAGTGTTAGAAAAGCACAGGCAGCTAATGACCGATGAGTTCTTAAGAAAACTCGAAGCCAAGCGTACCCAGCTTCAACAGACTTACGAGCAGCTTTAAGCAGGCTCTAGCCAGCAAGAGACTCTTTGCCAGAAAGTTCAAAAGGGCAGAGTGTTTAACTGAAATTCAGATGGCTAACTTATCAAATGGCTGTAGAGACTCTTGACAGCGAATCGCCTAAAACCACCTTTGTCTCAATCTGAGATGGCCCGAATCTTGGAACTCTAGCTAGCTCAAAGGGAGTAGTCATGTCAGTAAAGTTAGTGGTTTCAGGCGCTTACGGCGCTAGTTTTGTCGCAGTGTTGCTTTTCAGTGGTTTTAGTCAGGCCAATGAACAGTGGGCACAACAACAGATTCAACAGATTATCAGCGCCCACCCAGGCTGCACACAGACTCCAGTGTACAACCGTGGAGCCGCAAACGATTCGGCCAGGCGAGGCTACACTCAGGGCTTTATGTACACACTTGCAAGATCGCTTTGCCGTGATAGCTCTGACCCGATTCGCATGCACACTGTTCAAGGCAGAAGAAACGCCAATCGCGATGCTTTGGTCCACCTTGGGCTTTCATACGGAAGCACAGAAGAGGAGACTCTTGTGAACACCGCAACTGTTTTGTTTACTCTTGGCTTTTGGGAGTCTTCTGGAAACCACACACAGAGCATTGACCGGTCGGCGGGGGCGGCCTCTTCTCAGCCGATTAATGCCGAGGCGGGTTTGTTTCAAGCATCTTTAAGTGGTGTGGCCAACCGAGCAGAGTGGGGAGACTCCATCCGTGAATTGATGGTGCAGTACCAACAAGACCCTAGCAAGTGTATGAGAGACATTTTCAGTCAAGGTGTCACAGTAGACTCTCGGGCCAGCCGCGGCAGTGCAGGCAATGCAGGGTTTCAGTTTCAAGAGCTGATGCGCAACTGCCCAGCCTTTTCAGTAGAGGCAGCGATGATCATGATCAGAAACAATCGGCAACACTTTGGACCTATCAATGTTCGAGATATCACTCAACGATCAGGTGAGCATCTCAACCAGTGTCGCCCTATGCTGACTCAAATTGCAGCCAGTGTTCAGCGTGAGTCTCGGTTTTGTGAAGGCCTCGGTATGCACTCTGGTCAGGGCTCTAGTGGAGGAGCCGGTTCAGGCACTCACCTTAGAACGAACTGATACAGAATTACTAGTTGCAGACCTGCGTGCAAGACGGGTAGATGTACTCAAAGCCGGCATCAAAAGTGCCGGTACTCATTTCGCATCGCCCTAGCTTGAAATGATCTTGGCAAGATTCTCCCCAGCCCACAGTTTTCTTCTTCCACATTGGCACAACAGAATCGGGTGTGACATATGAGTTCTGCCATGGCAGCAAACACACTCGAGGCGGTGCACCACCGCCCTCATCAGAGCAGTCATTCGGGCAGGCTTGCAGAGTGAAGTCGACGAAGTACTGGTCGTCACCCTCCCAGGTGCCGTCATCAAGACACTTTCTAACTGCTGACTTACAACCCTGGCCACATTCGTTTACGACATTGCCAGAACCTGAAATCATATAGAAGGTTACTTCTTGTCCAAACGGGTATTCGACATCCCAAGGTGCTTTACAGCCCGTGCAATCGTCTTCGGGCTCTTGAAACCAAGACACACCAGGCTCTGCATCACTGGCAACTACGTTACCGTTCTTTCGAAGTACTCCTCCGTAGCAAGTGAATTTAGCTTGTAGTAGCAAACGGTCATCACCGCACTCCAGTTTGTCTTTAGGGTAGAGAATCAATTCTACGTTTGCTG
>JABSOQ010000179.1 GCA_013216195.1 Bdellovibrionales bacterium | reverse complement strand
CGTTTTTGAATCGACCACGACAATTCGACCGCCAGGCATTCTTACGGTCATGTCGGGTATGTGTTGCTGGCCATCTGCATCTCTTTGGCTATCTTGGAAGGTCACATCTGCGTGTTCTGACATTCCGGCCAGTTCAATACAATTTTTTAACTGCACTTCGCCCCAGCGGCCTCTGATGTGAGGTTTTTTGAGAGCGTTTTTAAGAGCAAGAGTCTCCGCTGATAAAGAGACAGTGCTTTCAATGACCTTACGAAGCTCACTCTCAACGGTGGTGTATGATTTTTGGCGCTCTTTCTCTATTTCTTTTACGTGAGCGTGGTACTTGTCGAGCACGAGGCTTATAGGTTTCAACATGTCTTCAATGGACTGCTCTTTTTTCTCGAGCTCTTTTTGAGCAACTTCACTTTCTTTAGATAAAGTGCTTCGAGCCAGGTCCATAAACTGTTTGCTGTTGCCCTCTAAAGCAGTAGCAGCAAGGCTTTTGAACGTGTCTTTTAATTTCTCTTCTGCTTTTGCCAGCAACTCTCGTTCTGCCTCCAGAGATTCGCTGAGTGATTGCGATTTTGCTTCAGCCTTTGCCTTTTCAACTTCAAGGTCAGAGATCTGGGTTTGAGCTTGTTTGAGCTCTTGTTCCAAAGATTGCAGGCGATTCTGTGAAAACTGTTGAGCCTCCTCGAGCCGAATCCTTTCTTCGCGAAGCTGTTGCTCTGAGCCTTGAGAGGTCGGGTTTCGAATGAGCCAGCGAAGAAAAAAAGCAATGGCGAGTAGGCCTGCGAGATTCACTGTGATCAGAATGTAAAATTGCATTCAACCCCCGAGATAAGATTGGCTCTGTTCTAGCTAAGGCCTTGAAATGTGTCAAAATTTGTCTGGAGTAACAAAATGAGCCCTCGACTTGGGGCCAGACACGCAGCCGCAAGTGCCTGAAAACACTTAAAACCCTCATTGGCAGTGCTGTTGCATTCGTGTTGAGTGGCCGGGTTAACGGAACGTATTTAAGGGACCCTAGAGAGATGAGACGATTTTCAATTTTACTTATTCTAGTCATGGCTTTTTCATCGGCTTTCGCAGCCAAAAAGAGTCAAAACGCTGAGCCTTACAGCTTTCAGCGTTGGAAAGATCACCAAGTTGTCGAGGCCCGTAACCAAGTGGTTCGACTCACGAACCGAATGCATTTACTAAAAACAGGCAGATACAAGCTCGACACCGAGCAAATGCCCCTTTTGGAAGCAGAAGATGAGAAGCTCTACAAGGAGCTCAAAGCCCTAGGCGATGATAAAAAAACTGAGAAAGCTGAGACTGAGCAATTATTGTTGAAAAGTGTAGAGAGTCGAATGCAAATGGCAATTGAGAACCTGCAGATCGCCAAAGATCTCAGCATCGATGACTATTTGGCCGTCTATTTGAGTCGGTACAGTGAAGACACATCAGCTCT
This sequence comes from Bdellovibrionales bacterium, assembly GCA_013216195.1. Taxonomy (GTDB): domain Bacteria; phylum Bdellovibrionota; class Bdellovibrionia; order Bdellovibrionales; family UBA1609; genus JABSOQ01. The sequence goes on along the minus strand of JABSOQ010000179.1, from coordinate 5,372 downwards.
AAAGAGATTGGTTGATCGGCTCTCTAAAGAAGAGGTTCTCGAGCTGCTGCAGGCGAGACTGAAACCTTCAGAAAGTGCAGATGAATTGTCGATTGCACCACCAACAGCCGCTGGAATCATTCAGTTGCAATCAGAGTCTTCAAAAAACTAACAACCTAAAAATATCAAACATGAGAGCTTTTTTCTTTTCGATGTTTGGCCTCAGGCCTTGGTTACTCAACTTTATGTTGATCTCGTCTGCAAAACAGTCTGATTACTTCACCAAGTTGGTAAAGAACTTCTTCATTTCTTTGTTTGAATCAAGGCTCGCGCAGTGTCGGAAGAGCTTTTTGGCAAACTGAGGGTAGCCAAGCTCGACATAGAGTGCCGCCAGGCATGCCGTACATCTCAAGAAGTTTGGACGCTGTTTGTAGGCTCTTTCGAGCAATTTTACAGACCTTTGCTGCTCTTTTTCGACCCAAAACAAATGACTACCTAGCAGAAAAAGCGCATGAACATTTTTAGGTGATCTTCTAATAACATTAGCCAGTTCGAGTTCTCCAGCGTCATCTAACCCTTTGGTAAGTTTAGATTCGGCGTCTACGATTTCGAGATACTCAAGAAGGCCCGCGTGGTCGGGTTGCTCAAGTAAACAGCGTGCAATTAGGCTCTTTGTTTTACTAGAGGGCCCATCGACTTCAATTAGAATTTGCACATAGAGAATTACAAAATTGGCATTGTCCAAGAGCTTCGGCTTGTGCTCTTCTGCCGATCGAATCATTTGAAGAGCCTTGTCGACCTTACCTTTCGAGTACAGCTCTCGAATGCGGGTTACAGTGGCTGACTCTTTGCTGGGCTTTGAAGAGACCATTACCGATTTGCAGAACGGACAGACACCTGTCGAGGGGTTCGATGGGGCACCACAGTTGTTACAGATTATATCGAAACTCATGACAACTTCGCTCCACAGTTTGAACAGAATCGATCAGCTTGTTGAACCTGGTGACCGCAGGCCGAACAAAAGTTACTACCAGTGCCGAGCGAACGTTGAGCTTGGCTGACTGCTCGCTCTGCAACGACCGGCTGGGCCTCCCGCACGTGCCTAACTCCTGTTTGTTCCTGCATTAAGTTTTTCCCGAGCATCAAACCTAACATCATCTGCATAGGGTCGTTGCCCTGGTTGTTGCCAGAGCCGAGCTCATTTAATGAATTGGCAGCCTTGTAAAGTAGGTATTCTTGTTTGTTGCCGACAAGTTTCATAGCAGCTTTGGCTTCCATTGCATCAAGTACCTCTTGAGATGGAAGCAGAGAAAGAATCTGCAAGTCTCGCAAACTGAGTCCATATTTTGAAAGAACCTTATTGCAAAGTTTCTCGAGTTTTTTAGAAACCTTTTGTTAAGACTGATTTAGCAATTCAAGTTTGGTTACTGAAGCAACCGCTTCAGGCAACAGTTCAATGATTTGCCCTTGTACAAGTTCTTCAAGCTCTGAAATGTCATAGCTTAGGCGGCTACCCAGAAGTGTCGTGTAGAAAAGTTTAGGGTTGCGCACTTGAACGTTGTAGTTGCCAAAGGCTCGAATCGGTATGCTTGAGTGCCCTTCGAATGACTGCAAAATCGGTTTGCCGGTTCCCCACCTTCGACCCGTGAAAACTTGCGCTGAGAAAAACCAGATCTCACTTCTCAAGGGGCTTTTGAAGCCAAACCTCCAATTTGCTAGCTTCGTGAGTACCGGAACGTTCTTTGAGCTGATTGAGTGAGTACCTTCTTCAAGTATGTCGGCAATTTGGCCCTTGTGTACAAAGATAGCCAATTGATTCGGCCGAACTACCACTGCAGTGCCGTTGAAAAGGTCTGCTAATCCTTTATGTGGTACCTTTGCAGCAAGCAGACTGCCACTGGGGTCTTCAAACTCGTAGATGCCTCTAAATAATGAAGATTGCTTCGCCATAGGCCCACAATTTTATCTATAAATAGGTTAAGGGAGTATCGCTCGGGCTGCGAACTGGTCCATGAAAGCGACGATTGCGCAAAGCATTAATTCGGAGATGGGTCTCCGCCAGCAATATTCTTTTATGAGGCTCCCCTTTGTGATCTGTAAGTATCTGAATTTATTGAGTTAAATTAATATAAAAATTTTTGTTATACGACATTGACTATTTTTTGGGGCGATCCATATTAGCCGACGTAATTCAGATGTCTTAAAAAGACGCAACTTTCTTATAGGAGGAAATACGAATGTCACAAAAGCTGAATGTGCGCCCTCTGCACGACAGAATTCTAGTGAGAAGAATGGAAGAAGACGAGAAAACTGCAGGCGGAATCATCATCCCTGATTCAGCGAAAGAGAAGCCTCAACGTGGTGAAATCGTTGCGACAGGTAAAGGCAGAATCACTGAAGACGGCAAGACTTTGCCTCTTGAAGTGAAGTCAGGCGACAAGGTGTTGTTCAGCAAGTACGCAGGCACAGAGCTAAAGCTCGACGGCTCTGAGTTCTTGATGATGAGAGAAGAAGACATTCTGGGTGTTTACAACTAATTAACGAACTCTAAAGAGAGGTTTTATAATGAGCAAAGAATTGAGATTTAGCGAAGATGCAAGAAAATCGATCCTAACAGGTGTGAACACTCTTGCTAACGCAGTAAAAGTGACTCTTGGTCCTAAAGGAAGAAACGTAGTTATTGAGAAGTCTTTTGGTGCTCCGTTGATCACTAAAGACGGTGTGACTGTTGCGAAAGAGATTGAGCTTGAGAACAAGTTCGAAAACATGGGCGCTCAGATGGTTAAAGAAGTTGCTTCTAAGACTAACGACGACGCCGGTGACGGTACAACTTCTGCGACTGTTTTGGCTCAAGCCATCTACAGAGAAGGTGCAAAGGTTGTTTCAGCAGGTCACAACCCAATGTCAATCAAGCGCGGTATCGACAAAGCAGTTGAAGCTGTAACTGCAGAGCTTAAAAAGCTTGCTAAGCCAATCAAAGGCGAAACTGAAATTGCTCAGGTTGGTACAATTTCAGCTAACAACGACTCTGAAGTTGGTGAGATGCTTTCACAAGCTATGGCCAAAGTTGGTAAAGAAGGCGTTATCACTATCGAAGAGAGCAAAACTGCTGAAACTGAGCTAGATGTAGTTGAAGGTATGCAGTTTGACCGTGGTTACCTCTCTCCATACTTCATCACTAACGCTGAGAGAATGGAAACTGTTCTTGAAGACGCTATGGTTTTGATCTTCGACAAAAAGATCAGCACAATGAAAGACCTTATCGGTGTTCTTGAAGGCGTTGCTAAGCAGGGTCGCCCATTGTTGATCATCGCTGAAGACGTTGAGGGCGAAGCTCTTGCAACTCTCGTTGTGAACAAGCTGCGTGGAACAATTCAGGTTGCTGCTGTTAAAGCTCCTGGTTTTGGCGACAGAAGAAAAGCAATGCTTGAAGACATCGCGACACTAACTGGTGGTGTAGTGATCTCTGAAGAAACAGGCATGAAGCTTGAGCAAGCTACTGTTGATCACCTCGGTACAGCTAAGCGCATTGTTATCGACAAAGACAACACAACTGTTGTTGATGGTGCTGGTACTAAGAAAGAAATCGAAGCTCGCGTTAAGCAGATTAGAGCTCAGATCGAAGAGACTTCAAGCGACTACGACAAAGAAAAACTTAAAGAGCGTCTAGCTAAGCTTTCTGGTGGTGTTGCTGTGATTCACGTTGGTGCTCCATCTGAAGTTGAAATGAAAGAGAAGAAAGCTCGTGTTGAAGATGCATTGAATGCAACTCGCGCAGCTGTTGAAGAAGGTATCGTAGCTGGTGGTGGAACTGCCGTTATGAGAGCTTCAAAAGCTATCGACAAACTAGATCTAAGCGAAGAAGAAGCATTTGGTGCAAGAATCATCAAGCGTGCTTGTGAAGAGCCAATCAGACAGATTGCTTTCAACGCAGGTATCGATGGCGCTATCGTTCTCGACAGAGTTTCTAACGAGAAGAAAGCCACTTGGGGTTTCAATGCTTACTCAGAGACTTACGAAGACCTAATCGCTGCTGGTGTTATTGACCCAGTTAAGGTTGTTCGTTGCGCTCTTGAGAATGCAGCTTCTGTTTCTTCTTTGATGCTTACTACTGAGACTATGATCGCAGATGCACCGAAGAAAGAAGACGACATGCCAGCAGGCGGCGGAATGCCGGGCGGCATGGGCGGAATGGGCGGCGGCATGCCAATGATGTAAGCCCTTTGGTTTACAGCCCATTTGCGATTCGTTCGCAGACCCAAAAACCCGAGCTATTTGGCTCGGGTTTTTTTATGCCTTTGTTGGAATGGGTTGGCCTTAGTTTGTTTGAGCCACACCTTGGCTTGGAACGTAGTACTTAACCTCTACAGCGAATGTGAATTCTTGGTGGTAGCAATCTTTCTTCTCATCGTCATCGCCAGTGATTGCGTACTTAAATGTGTGAACGCCATTTGTAGAGAGTGAGCCAAGGGCCTTTAGAATTGTAGGGTCGTAGGTAAACTCAAAATCCCCATCAGTGTCTGTTTTTGGCCATTGGCAAGATGCAAGACCCTGCTCTTCACCAAGGCAGTAGTCGGTGTCACGAGCTTTCAGCCACGAATCGTTAAAATAGCCACCTCTAATTTTAGACCAATCATAAACATAGGTTGGTATCAAACTTTGAGCACCATTCACGATTGAAGAGGTCTGAAGCCCTGGATGTTGAGTGACTCGGTCTCCGTCTGTAGTTGTGTCACCTCTAAGAACATAATCTGCGTTGCTTGCAATTACCTGCCCGTTGAGACTCATGTAGAACATGTCATCGTATTTGAGTCGTTGTTTGTCCATCTGCAGGGTGAGATCACAAAGAACAGCGCCGGCTGGTAGCTCGACCGTTCGGTCTTGTTCGTATCGAGCTTGTTGGTACATGTTTTTCTTGCCGAGATTGCCAAGTTCATTTGCTACCTCAGGAGAGGGGCCAAATTCGCAAACCTTGTTGCGGCCAGACTCTTGTTTGGTGTCGTCAAAGGTTATGTCAACGTTGTCTGTAATTAGAGCTCCATTTGCTTCAGCCATTTCGCAATTCGCTATGATCATGCCTGGGTCAATTGGGCCTGGGCCAGGTGGCTCATATGGTGGTGGCTCTTCTTCGCCGTCATCATCACCCGATGTTTCTGCTACTACATCAACAAATGATAGTGATTCAATAAGTGCAATATTTCCAGATAAATCATGGTCAAGTACATCTACAAATGTTAGAGATTCTGGATGTTTGGTTGGAAGAACTAAGTTTGTAATTGTTCCATCATCCAGTAAGAGATCTTCTTCAAAACTAACAAGAGTCTGACCGGCGCTCTGTACAAGAACAGAACCATCCTCAAGTGGTAATGTTTCAGTAAATGAAACTACAGCAT
>JABSOQ010000018.1 GCA_013216195.1 Bdellovibrionales bacterium | reverse complement strand
AAAGCCGCTAGGCCTTGGGTCACAAGAGGCATTGGGGTCGCAGTAGCCGCTACCGTCTGGGTCGACGTAGCACTGAGACCTCGGAAAGTCTTTTCTGGTTTCGACAGACGATCCAGCTTTTATGTCACCATTTTCACAAGTGTGGATGATGATCTCTTCGTAAGATTTTCTAATAACTCCGTCATCAAATCGGCAAGGCTCTTCTTCGGTGTCGATTGAGCCCAGAAGCTCTTGCCAAGTGAAGCCGTGATCAGCTTTGGTACAATCTCTTGGGGCTGGACAGGCGATGTGCTCACCATATCTGCGGCCTCTTTGTTCTTGATCCCGAGAAACAAGGCGAATTTCTCCTTTGCCGTCGCCATCAGAGTCACTGCCACACTCATGTAGATAAGTCTTGAAGTAGTAGTCACGACCGCCCTCATCCCATGGGCATGACTTCTCGACAGAGACCAGGCGATCTTCTATCGGTAGTCGGTTGCCAGCAGGATCAAGGCTTTGATCATCACTCCAAAACTGTTGAGAGTAGAACATTCTGGCGTCGCGGCCTTGAACGTTAGCCGTACAAGCAGCTGGTGCAGGGTTTGGTGATGTCACAGTTGGTACACATGAGGCACCGTCTGAATTGTAATGCGTCTGCTCCACATCAATCTGAGCGTTTCGTACGGCGCCCGATTCACAGAACTGATTTTGCCATTGTCTGAAGTAGTAGTTGTCTACTCCACCGGCGGTACAACGATTGCTCACGGCATCTTCGATTTGCACACGCCACAATTCGCCAGTATTGCTTCTGTGAATTCGGCCTAGCTTGTCTTTGCAGAAGTCTTTTAAAGGCGCGAGCTCACCTTGGTTGAGGCTAACTCTCAAACGCACTGGGCTAGGGCTCCCGGTAGATGCTGTAACCTCAACTGAGGAAACAGCTTCTCTAGATGTAATCTGATAAGTTCTCACTCTTTGCTCACCAGCGAGTCGAAGAAAGGTCTCATTGCCAGCAGCTAAAATGTTTTGAGAGCGGCCACTTGAGAAGTTCACTTTGAAATCTTGTACAGTGACGTCCGCATCAAGAGCGTTAATTGAAATCGACTTAACAGAAGAGGTATTGGCATCAGGGTCGAGCTCCCACTTACTGACTTCACGATTGCCTTGCTCCACCATATAGGTGTGTACAAGCTCGTTAATAGGATCAAGCTCGAGATCAAGAACAAGTGAAGAGCCGCTCTTCCAAGAGTCAGCGGTCATTTCAACGGACTCGATATACTTTTCGGGATCAAGCTTGAGATTGATCGTCATACCCTGAGTTTCATTTAGTCGGACATCAAGGCGACCATTCTTTGGTTCAATGTGATTGTTGTCTTCTCTGGCTTGAGCGACGAGATCGTCGCTAGTGCCGTCTGCATAGTTCACGACCATGACAGTGATTCGACCGCTCACAGATCCCGTTGCAGAAAGAGTAGGTGACTTGAACTTCGCTTGTGAAAGATTCCAAGTGTGATTTGTGTGTGGTGCTCGAAATCTAACAAAATCAAAAGAGGCTGTTGGACCAGGCATCTTGATTTCATCTGTCTGAAAGCTAACTTCCATAACAGTGTCTTGACCACTGACGTGAGAGTCGCCTCTAAAGAAAACCGACTCAATCGGGCGGGTGCCATCTAGTGTGACGACGAGCTCTTTACCCGTACTTAAAACTGTGCGAGATAGCTGTGGGTTTAAGCTTTGATCCTTAGACAAGTAGACTATCGTACCGGGCTCCTCACCGCCGTAGTTAACGTATAGCTCATAAACTTTACCTCGAGCCCCAACGTTTTTGAGAGTGAGCCTGTCGGCGGTCATATTTTGCTTTAGGCTTTTGATGTTCCAGGTGTGCTCACTGTGAGGAGTATAGGCAAAGTCAAAGCTGGCCTTTGGAAGCTGATGAATCTGTTTAGAGACCAGCTTCAAGTTGGCTCCCGCGTAGTCTCTAGCTCGAACCTTGGCTACTATATGGCTAAGCCCACGACCGTCGATATCGACTGTGTGCTCGTTAGCAAAGCGGGTCACGTGGTTTTGAATAAGAAACTGCTCATTGCTTTCACTGATGACATAAAGCTCAGCAATTTGAACTTCTTTATCAGACAAGATTGAGAGCTCTTCTGAGAAAAAGCCATCGAGATGAAACACGACATCTTGAAACTCACTGCCAACTGGTTCAGGGGCCTCAGTTTCAAATTGTGCAACGGCAAATGCTTGATGCCCGAACAGGCAGAATACTAATAGTGTGCTTAATATTGCTTTTATCATTGTTCTACCCTTTCTAGTCGAGACCGATTTCAATGGTTTGTTTGCTTCTATAGGCTTCACCAACAGCTTTTACTGCGCGCTCTGTGAAGCTCACGATATTGAATGAGCCTGTGAGGTTGTACTCGTCGACAATCTCGTCGCCGTTTGCCATTTTTGAAGAAACTGTCATCTTCGCGCAGGCTTTTATTGAGCGAATAAGCTCGCTGTCTAGGTTTCTGCCGTTTGAAGATCTAAACTCTGGGTAAAGGTGGCGACCCACATCTGAGTCGTCTTCATGACCAGCGTACAATTGAAAGTTTCGAATGATGTTTCTGCTACAAGTGGTGAAGCTGACTTTGTGGTCATAATCAATGTCGAGCTCTCCACCCATGTCGAAACTCACGTAGGCGTCTTCAACTTCGAGTGTTTCAAGGTCTCTAGGGTAGACAACCAATGCGAACACTTCATCGGACTGTCGGCTGCTTGATTCGGTCAGTTGTTTTGGGTGAGACGATGCGAACACTGAAAGTTCTGTCTCTTCAACGCTAGCAAATGACTGCCAGCTGTGAGCCCGGCTCGGAGTCTCGTGCGGGCCGCTATCTGCGAGAAGTTGTGGCCCCTCTACTTGGGGGTCAAACATGCCACTCGTTGCTGATTGTGAATGGGCGAATGGGCTGATTAGAATTAAAACGGTAGCAGCAGTGGTAGCTCTGCTGAGGATTCCTCTAAACATTAATTGTCTCCCTTGTCCTGAATAAGGGGGAAAGCTACCACCGCATAATGTAACGTGTCAAAATTCTGCATTTAATTAACAAAATCAGGCCTTTAACTTGTTTTTGATGAGTCATTTTTTACTCGGTTGGCCTGAAGAATTTCCACTCAAACTCAGGTTTATTGCCTGGCTTAGATGTCACCTCCCTTTGAAATCTTGAGCTCAATTTGTGACTTTAGAACCTCATATTCATAAGTGGCCAATCGACCTTTTGTTTGGGTTAACAAAACTTCTGCATCGATAAGGTCATTCAATGTCGTCTTGCCAGATCGGTACCGTTTTCGTTCATCTTTGACGACACTCTTAGCCCTAGCAAATGATCTGTCTCTCAGAGATTTTTCTCTGTTGAGGGTGTTAAAGTCGGCCTCATTCTTTTTTTGCTCGAGGTCTATATTGAGCTCTGCCTCTCGTTGCTGTTGAGTGATTTTGCGAAGATTGGCCTGATTGGCTTTGATTTGCGAATGTCTTGTGTTCCCAGAAAATATCTCCCATTTGGCAATGATACCAACTTCATACCACTCATTTTGAACCACTTGCCCAGGGTTGTCGTAAAGGTATCGGCCCTGCAGAGCAATTGTTGGCAGATATGAGGACCTAAGCCCTTTTATTGCGGTTTCACTAGCCTGCCTGGTATTCTCGAGGGCTCGAAGATCAAGCCTACTTGCTTCAACGGGTTGGTTTGAAACCGCAGACTTAAAAAGGTTGAATGAGTCTTTAGTGACTTCAACGGGCTTATCGCTTCCGATCAATTGACCCAGCTGGGTAGACAGCACTTTTCGCTGTTCTGTGATCGCAAAAAGACCCTGATCAGACTCATCGATTGCGATTTCAATCTTTTGTTTGTCTAAGCTAGAAACTCTTCCGAGATCATAGAGACGCAAGATCTCTTTTCGTCTGTTCATGAGGTTTGCATTGAGCTCTTTCGACGTTTGGTAAGCTTGATCTAAGATCAGAATATCAAGATAGACCTTGGCGGCCATGGCTTTGATTTCTTTTTTGAGGCGATCGTTTGAGTTCTTTTTTGCTTTCACTTGCAATTTGAGCTCGTCGATCTTGTAGTTCATGTTTTGCAAATCTAAAATTGGTTGAGTGGCGACAACGCTAGCTTGCGTGTTCCATTGCTCAGTAAGAGCAAATGTGCCAACTGGGGTTTCGAGATCAAACTGGCGGTCTCGGTAAAAGCGCTGAAACTGAGCTCCGACTTTGGGCAGATAAGCAGCACCTCTTTGGGTCGATAGCTGTTTCTTAAGCGACTCGAGTTCGGCTACCGAAGACTTATAAAGTGGTCGGTTCTCAGCCATCTTGACGACAGTCAAAATGTCGAGTTGTTCGGCTCTCGACTGACGGGGAGTGGCCATGAACAACCCCAACAATAGAGCTACGGTCGCAGGTGCAACGACCGGAACTGGCTTAGTGGCAGCTTTCTTTTCTCTATAGAGAACAAAGTACAAGCTCGGTACGACAACAAGAGCGAGTAGGGTTGAAGACAAAAGCCCTCCGATCATTGCCCATGCGAAAGGTGGCCAGAGTGTGGCGCTTGTGAGAGCAAGTGGCATCAATCCAGCAATTGTCGTAATGGTCGTTAGTAAGATTGGCCGAATTCTTCTCACAATTGCCTCTTCGATGGCATCAGTTAAAGAAAGGCCCGAGGCCAGGTTCGAGTCAATTCGGTCAACCAGTAAAATGCCGGTGTTGACGACAATACCAATTAAGGCAAGGGTTCCGAGTAGTGAGAAAAAGCTAAAAGGTTGCCCTGCAAGAAACAGAGCCGGAAAAACCCCTGCGAAAATCAAAGGTATTGTCACCAAAATAATAGTTACTTTTTTGAATGAGTTGAACTGAACCAGCAGAGAGATCAGCAAGAGCATGATCCCAATTGGCATAACCTTTACGATGGCTTGGTTGGCACTGTCGCTCTCTTCGGCGGCGCCGCCGAGCTTTATTTCGACGTTGGGGTTTGTGACCTGGTCATCAATTTTAGCCAGCGCGGGCACGAGAATGTCAGAGAAGTCGTAACCAGCCTCAATCTCTGATAAGACCCGAATGATGTACTGATTTTTACTTTTTCTGATTACAGAAGGTTCAAACGCAATTTGAAGTGTTGCGAAGTCCTCGATATTCACCGAGGCGGTCTCAGTTTGACCGACAAAGGTGCTCTTGATGTCTTCAGGTGATGAGTATTGACCTGACTCGCCTCTGACCACGATGTTGATGTCGTTGTCATCTTCAGCTTCATATCTTGAGACGGGCAAGCCTCTTGTTTTAGATAGTGAAGTTGATGCGAGATCTGATCTTGAGAGAAAGTACTGACTGGCGTTGAAGTCGTTAGTGATAAGGTTGTACTTAGCCAAGCCTACACCGATGTCAGATCTGACTTTTCGAGTGCCCTCAGTCTCAGACAAGGCTTGAAGCACCTTCTCATGCTCCTCTACCACATCTTTATATGAAGACGAGACAATTTGGATCTCAACTGGTGCCAGGGTTGGTGGGCCTTGCTCGAGGGGCCTGGCAATAACAAAGGCATTAGGCAAGGTGGCTTCACCGAGCTTTTCTAGCTTAGAGAGCCCTGCGCGAGCGGCATCAAAGCTTTCATACTCTACGATGAGCTGGCCTACAAACGGAGCATTTGGAGTTCGGTTCAAGTTGTAAAAGAAGCGAGGGGTGCTTCTGCCAATAAAAGAAGACACCCTATTAACCGCTTCGAGATTCTCGACCTTTCTTTCTAGCCTAGCCAATTGTTTGTTTGTGTATTCAAAGTGAGTCCCCTCTGAAAATCGAACTTCTAGCACCAGTTGTTTGCGGTCTGCGTTCGGAAAGAACTTATTCTTAACCAAGCCAGAAGTTGCGCCCGAGAGCACTAGGGCCACCATTGAGCCTACGATGATTGTACAAGGGCGTTTGACTACAAACTCGGCCATTTTAGATGCGATTCGGCCCAATGGCTCTGCTGCTTTGGTTTTGCTTTTGCGAAGTAGCATGCCGCCAAGTGCTGGTGTCACAAATACGCTGAACAGATAAGACACAGACAGAGTAAGTACAGCAATGGTGGGTATCGCTCTGGTGAAGTCGGCCGTTGAGCCAGTAGAGCCAAGCATTGGCAAGAAAGAAGCGATCGTTGTGCCAGTTGCTGCAAGCAAGGGTAGTGATAGCTCTTGAATAGTGGCTGTTGCTGATTCAGCAGGGCTGATGCCAGAGTCGATTTTCTCTTGAATCGACTCGATGACGACAATGATGTTGTCGACCAGTAGGCCAAGTGACAGAACAAATGCTGAAATCGAGATTTGATGAAGCATCCCACCTGTAGATGAATAGACGGCGAGTGCAGCAAGGCTCACGATGGGCACTAGGGCTGAGGTGATCAGGCCGATGCGAAAACCCATCAAAAAGATGAGAATGCCAGAGACTGTTAAAATACCGATCAAGAGAGACAAGCCAAGGTCACTCAGTCGGTCTGAGACATTGCCAGGTTGAAACGAGATCACATCGAATGAGATATCTGCTGGAGCCGTTTGCTGGAACTCGCCAAGAGCCACTTTCACATCTTCGCCAAATTTTATCAGATCAATTTCTCTTGAAGGCACGACACCTAGGCCAATTGAGCTTTGACTGTTGACTCTCATGGCCTCTGTGCGAGGGAGTGACTCAGTCATTTCAATACTTGCAATACTAGCAAGAGTGAGAGGTACGCCTGAGGGCTGAACAATTGAAAGCGATCTCAAGTCATCGAGGCTCTTAAAACTCGAGTTGGTTGAGATGTTGAGCTGCTGTGAGCCAACTTTGATAGAGCCACCTGGCAAGACCTCATTGGCCCTTCTGATTTGAGAGATAATTTGTGTGCGATCAAGCCCGAACTGTCTGACCTTATCTTCATCAAGAGTGATGCTAACTTGTCTGCCGGGGTCGGCGATAAAGCGAACCTTCGAGACACTGCCCACTGTGAGAATCTTTTTCTCGAGGTCTTTCGCGATGGCTTTAAGCTCTAGGGGCTTAGCTCCTGCAATTGCAATGACTATAGCGTCTTGATCTAGGGCTTTTCGGTCTAGTGAGGGGGTAAATGCTCCGCTCGGGAAGTCAGTTGACGCCGAATTCATAATGTCTTGAATGTCAGACCAGGCCTCATTGATTTTGTTGTCGTCACTGGTGTCATCAGTCAGCTCAAGTTGAATAATCGAGAACTCAGACCGAATGGTTGAATCAATTTTTTTGATCTCGGTGACTTCAGCGAGGTCTTCGATCAAGGGGTTAACTAAAAGACGCTCCATCTCTTTTGGTGTGGCGCCGGGGTAGATCAGTTGAATGAAACCAAAGCGCTCTTTGAGTTGTGGGTCTTCTTCTTTTGGCATGGTTAACCAAGAGGCGAGGCCAGAGAGAGTCATTAGAAAGAAAAAGCTTAAGAAGATTCTTTTGTATTTCAATATTAAAGTAGCCATTATTTTCTCACCTCAACAGCTTGGGTTTCATAAATCTCATTCAGACGCGACGATATAATAAGAGAGTCTTTGTTTAGTGATGCGAAAACGAGAACAGCACCTTCTTTGACCTTGTAGGGCTGCACTTTCACCTTTTTGGCTTTTTGGTCTTCAACTACAAACACCCACTGCTGATCTTCTGTTGGTGAGAAAACCGAACTCAGTGGAATGCTATAGAGCTTAGTAGCCGAGATGATGAGGTCGGCCTTGAGGCTCATGCCGTCGAGGGCAGAGTGCGGAAACTGAAACTTAAGATAAGGCTGGCGACTTTTATCTGTCTTTAAAGCCGATACGAGTGAGCGGTTTTGAGTGAAAGGCAGCCGAAGTGTTACCTTTTGGCCGTTTTGTACCGAGTTCTCAAAGAACTTTGGCAATTCAAGGTCGGCTCGGTACCACCCACCACCAAGTGAGCGCACTTTTGCCGAGAATGTCATCGGGCCAGATAGGGTGATCTCGGTTGCGGGCTCTGTGGTCACTGTTGCTTTATCTATAGATAGAGCTTGTTGGGTTGCTACCAATAGCCCTAGCGCTACGCTGGCTATGATCAGATGTTCTTGAATTTGCCTCATTTCGCATCCTTTTTCGGTTCGAGGTTTAATGTAAACAGTGTATACTTTTAATGTAAACGCTGTCTACTTTAAAATGAACATTGTTTACTTTTGCTGAAACTGTGCTACAACTAAGGACACCATGACGAGAGTTAGTAAGAAAAATGCAAAAAAATCAGATAGTTACCATCATGGCAATCTCGCTGATGCCTGTATCAGAACGGGCCTTGAGTTCTTGGCAAAGGGCCGGTCTGACTTCTCTTTTAGAGAATTGGCCAGGGCATTGAAGGTGAGCCCGGGGGCTCCTTATAAGCATTTTGAGACCAAAGAGGTCTTGTTGGCTGCCATTGCTGAGCAAGGTTTTGTGATTTTCACTGAAGCTCTCGCAGAATCGAAAGAGATCAGCAAAGATAAAGGGCCGCACGAGAAGTTTCATGCCATGGGTGAAGCTTACCTGAATTTTGCTGTTAACAACCCAGACCACTACCGCTTGATGTTCACCGATGCGATACCAGATCATGATTTGTACCCGAGCCTGAAGCAGAACTCGATGCAGAGCTTCCAGCAGCTGACCTCAATGGTAGAAGAGATGCAAGACATTGGTTTTTTTAAGAACCAAGACCCGATTGAGCAATCAATGCTGATTTGGGCACACGTACACGGCTTGTCTTCTTTGATTATTGAAGGCCGCATCGGATTTGTTTTAGAGCAAACAGGTGGCGATGTTCAGCAGCTAAAAGCAGGCATGTCAGAGAAGTTTCTCGCCGGTATATTGGCTTAGAACGGCTTTGGCAGCTTTCTTTCAGCAATTTGGTGAATCTGGGCAGCTTATATGTTAACCAGTAATCAATTTAGTTCTTTGACAATTGGGGGCGACATGGCTTCGACGTGGGTCGTGAAGCTTTAGGAGCATGCAGGGGCGCCCGAGGTCCTCTTTAAAAACGGGCAATCTTGTAATTGGCAACAGTTACGAACCAGCTCTAGCTGCCTAATCCGCAGATATAGAGCCGCTGAACCTGAGGTTGGTTTCGCCTCTGGGAACGCGTCACTTTAGAAACCTCGATGTTAACGGGATCGCTTCAGACGTTAACGTTTAAACTTTTTGCAGCGGGGGCCATAAGAATTTTGTCTGTGGAAGTCTTTTGGTCACCTTAAGACATAGACTAAGCATGTAGCGCCTATATGTGAATCACTTACGGACGCGGGTTCAATTCCCGCCGCCTCCACCACTAGATCACTTGGTTGACCTTCCCCTTGACCTTTCCGGGGCTAATCCCCTTTACTCTCTTATAAGCTCTGGCGAATGCGGCTTCGCTTTCATAGCCGAGGCGGTCTGAGACTTCGCCTATTGACAAGTTCTCAAGGCGAAAGAGCTTTTCGGCTAAGTCGAGCTTTACGCCTCTTACAAAATCACTTGGTTTTTTTTTAAACAACTTTGTGAACCTCTCGGTGAATGCCGAGCGTGACATCCCAGCAGTGTTTGCCATCTCTTTTGTGGTCCATTTTTTTGAAGGGTGTTTTTGAACCTCATTGATCACTCGGGTCATTCTCTCATCTGATAGGGCTTTCATAAGGGTTTTTTTGTCTTCGTTCTGGCTAAACCAATTGCGAATGGCTTGAAACACAAGAACCTCACTTAGGTGCATGATAATCTCTTGGCTTGCGAAGGCTTGTTTTTTTGCCTCAATAAACAAGAACTCAAAAGTGTTCTCAGCCCAGGTTTTCTCGGCCGCCTCCCATTCTTTAACGACCACAATGCTGGGTAAGCCCTTAAGTAGTAACTGCGAGAGAGGGTGGTTGAGCCTTACGGCACCACACAATGTGAGTGAGCCCTGCCCCTTGCCACCATGTTTTATGATCTCATAGTGGCTGGTGATCTCATCTCGGTCGATATCAAACAAGGGCGTCATGGTTTTGCATTGGCCATCAAAGAAGTAATGATCACGCCCGTTAGGGATCAACGACAACTGCCCCTGTTCAATCTTGTGCGCTTTTTTTTGTTTTGGAAACTGCACCCAGGCTTCGCCCTCTAAAACCAAATGAAACAAAAGCATATTAGGCATCTCGGGCATATTGATACCCCAGGGGGCCTTTAGTTCAGCCCGGCTCAAGAACACTCTATCGACTTCGACGCCCTCAAAAGGGTTGCGGATATCACTCATAGCCCTAATTTTAGCATATTCCGGACAAAAACGCATAAAAGTAAGCTTTGTAGGCATTAAACGTCCGGCCGTGTCGCCGTAAAGTAAGAGACAACAAAGGAGATGCGAAATGACAAATTACAAGAAAATCACAGTGATCGGAGCTTCTGGCGGATCTGGAAGAAAAACAATCGAAGCCCTCTTGACTCAAGGCCATCAAGTGACTGCGGTTTCAAGAAGTGCCTCTAAGGTGTTTGGAAAAGATGTTCGAAGCATTGATGGCTCAGCACTCGACAAACAAGTGCTAAGAGAAGCCATCAAAGGCCAAGATGCCGTGATCGTCACCTTGGGCATTAGCGAAAACCCCATAAGAGTGAGAACTCTGGGCCCAGCTAGCACACCACTCAACATTCGAAGCGAGGGCACAAGAGCCGTCATTGAAGTGATGAAAGAGCTCGGTGTAAAGCGGCTTCTTGTGCAAACCACTTTTGGCTCTGGGCCTTCAAAGAATAAGCTTGGTCTTGTTGACGGGTTGTTCTTTAGCCTTTTGCTAAAGCCTCAGATCGTAGACACAGAAAAACAAGATGAGATCGTAAGGGCCAGCGGTCTTGATTGGACGATCACTCAGCCTGTGCACTTAAAAGAAGACGCTTTCGAAGAGGGTAGGGTGGTAGCAGACTTTGCCTCTAAGGTTCAAAGAATGGGTATTTCAAGAAAGCTTGTCGGAAGCTACACAGCCATTGCAATTAACGATGAGGCCACCATTGGCAAAACCATCGCTCTGTCTACAGCGGCCATATAAAGGTGGTCATAATGGATAGCGAAATCATGCAAATTGTATATTTGGCGCTAGGCTTTACTAGCGCCGCAGTTGGCGGGGTTTTTTTGAGCTTTTCAGACTTTGTGATGAGAGGCTTTGCCCAGGCTGACGATGTGAGTGCGATCGACAGTATGCAGGGGCTGAACAGGACCGTTTACCGCTCTGTGTTCTTAACGAGCTTCTTAGGTTTAGCGCCGATCTCTGTGGCCGCTGTGCTTTACCAGGGGAGTGCATTAAGCTATCTGGCGACGGGCGTCTACCTGGTGACTGTGATCTTAGTCACCATCGCTGGCAATGTGCCGATGAACGAGAAGCTCGACAAAATGGATAACGCTTCAGTAGAGGCTAAGGCCTACTGGCCAGTGTACTTAAAAGTTTGGACTCGCTGGAACCATGTGCGCACTGTTGGGAGCTTTGTGGCCTCCGTACTGTTTATGATCGCCGCAATAAGCTAAATGTTTTGAGTATGAGCGAGGGTGACTGGGCTGAGAAAGCACTCGAAATAGCGAGCCCTCTCGGATTCAGCTACCAATGCAAGGCTTCGAAACTCTTTAGCTCAGATTCAAACTTTTGTTGTTCGGTCTTTGTCAGTTGTGATTTTTCACTGAATAGGTTGATCACTTCAAGCTCTTTGCGGTCTCTGTGGGCCTTCAGGTCTACTCTTCCGATCAGGCGATCGCCAAAAAGTAAGGGGTGGGTGAAGTAACCATACTGTCTTTTCTTAAGGGGCACATAGCACTCAATCTTGTAGTCAAAATCAAAGAACTTCTGTAGCCGCTCTCTTTGAATGATAAAATTGTCAAATGGGGAGAGGAGGCGCAGCTTCTGATCAGGAGCTTTCAACTTTTTCTCAAAGCCCGGCAAAGCGAAGTACTCATCGCCCGAGACTTGAAGTCTTTCGACTGTTTTGTCTTCAACCATACTCTCTAGGGTTTGCTTGACCAATTTCGTTGTCTTACCGTTCCTTAAATAGGCAATTTCTCCGGCATTTGCGAGACCCAGGGCTTTTAGTTGAGTTTCAATAAGGTGCTCTACTTGCTCTTGCTGGCTTGGTTGAGAAGTCTCGACCTCGTCAGGCACGACTCTTTCAGCAAGGTCGTAAACTTTCTGAAAGCCCCGTCTCTCGCAGACCATCAGCCGACCTTCCATAAAGCGCTGCTCTAATGCCCTCTTGGCTGGCTTCCAAGAATACCAGCCTGAGCTTTTCACATTAGACTTAAAGTCTTTGCTCATTAATGCGCCCTCAGCTGTTACCTTGTCGAGCACATACCTTCGGGTTCTTTTGTCGACCGATCTAAAGTGTGATTTGCCGTTTCGGTACTCGATCTTTTTAGGCAAGCTATAGCGGTAGTGCTCAATGGGTAAATAAGAAGCCGCATGAGACCAGTACTCAAAAATTTTTCTTTGCTTCAGCAGCTTTGAGAGATTCTCGATGCGGTAGCTGGGGTTTCTGCTCCATAACACATGATGATGAGCCCGTTCGACCACAGAGATGGTGTCGATCTGAATGTAGCCCAAATGCTGAATCACTTTCAGTGGAGAAAACGGCTTACCGCCACCAAGTAGCTGAGAGTTGAGAATGAGATGTTTTGCCTCTACTGGGGAGATCTCTGTCATATAGATTTACACATCAATTCGAGTCACATAAAAAATCTGGTTTACGCTTATTCGCAGGAAGGCATTGCGAGAGCCATTTGCCTTTCTTGTAGTGAGCATACCCGTACCACCAGATGATCTCTTCTTGCCCTTGGGGCTCGACAAAGACCTCATTAGGGTAGACCTCAGGTTCAGCTCCGTTGACTGAGTAGCACCACCCGTAGGCATACAGCTCCTCGCGGCTAATAATCTCTATGGCTTCGGTGTCAGTTGGAGTATTGAAGATTGAATTCATACCTATTTCAGAGCCAATGTAATCGATCTCGTTTAGGTCTAAAACTTCTATGGTCAATTGACCCACTGAAGCTTTCCGCTCGACGGCTATCTCGGTTGCAAACAGTGGAGCTTCTTCACAAGGTCCGACAAATGAAATCGAAGCCGCGTATACAGAGTTTGAAAGCATCAAAAGGCTACAAACTGAAAATAGCATTTTAGAAATCATCGCAGGCTCCTTTGCAAATTTAGAGGGCTAAGTATATTGAACCCGACCAATGACATCAAGGAGCCAGATGTCTTCCTCTTCAGCTTTTGGTGCATAAAACGCGAAATCGATCGAGATGGGGAAATGGGCCATGAGATCCCTCATGCCAGTGCCGCGTCAAAGCCGTTAACAGGCTAAATGTTCACTGCAGCTGGCATCGAGAGGTGTTACAGTTGTGGGCCTATGAGACCTGCCAGTTACGACCCAGAGGCCAACACCTCAGAATCTAATCACAAAAGAACTATACGCGAGTTGGGTTCTTATCTTTGGCCAAAAGATAAGCCTGAAATGAAGGTTCGCTTGATTGTCGCAATGGTGTTTTTGGCGGCAGCTAAGGCAGTTAATATTTATGTGCCTTTTCTTCTCAAAATCATAATTGATGGTTTCACACTGTCTGAAGGAGCCGTCGCTCTGCCGGTGGCCCTAATCGTCGCTTACGCCTTTGCGAGGCTAGGCGTTACAGCATTTGGAGAGTTTAGAGATCTTATATTTGTAAAAGTCATTCAGAATGCCCAGAGAGTCATTAGTCTTTTGACCTTCAAGCATCTTCACAACCTGTCTCTTGATTTTCACCTCTCTCGGCAGACAGGCGGCTTGTCGAGAGTTATCGAGAGAGGAACAAGGGGCATAAGCTTTGTTCTTAGGTTTCTAACTTTTAATATCATACCCACGCTGTTGGAGGTGGGGCTTGTCACTGCAGTCTTGGTTTACAACTTTGACTATTTCTATGCGGTCATCATTTTTCTCACCATCGTTTGCTATATAGCCGTCACCCTCATTCTGACTGAATGGCGTCTAAAATTCAGAAAGAAAATGAATGCGAAAGAGTCGAAAGCCAACACGAGCGCAATAGATAGCCTTATCAACTTTGAAACCGTTAAGTATTTTGGCAACGAAGAGCATGAGTACCGTCGCTTTGACGAGTCTCTTGCGGGCTACGAGAGGGCCGCCATTAAAAGCCAATCGAGTCTTTCTCTACTCAATGTGGTGCAATCTGCAATCATTTGCGGTGGCCTGGCAATGATCATGGTTCGTGCCGGGCAAGGCGTTGTCGATGAGACGATGACGGTTGGTGACTTTGTTCTCGTCAACACTTATTTGATTCAACTCTTTTTGCCTTTGAACTTCTTGGGCTTTGTGTATCGCGAGGTGAAAAACAGCCTTGTCGATATGGAGAAGATGTTTGAGCTTACAAGAGTTAATGCCTCAGTTCAGGATGCCCCTGATGCTACCGAGTGTGGCTCGGGCTCTTATGATATCGAGTTCACAGATGTGCACTTTGGCTACAACGAAAAGCGTGAGATTTTAAAAGGCGTTAGCTTTCGTGTGCCAGCGGGTAAGAACATTGCCGTTGTAGGGCCAAGTGGTGCAGGTAAGTCGACTTTGTCTAGACTGATCTTTCGCTTTTATGATGTTCAGAGCGGTTCTGTAAGATTGGGCGGCGAAGACATTCGAAAGTTTAAACAAAAGTCTCTTAGGTCACAGATAGGTGTGGTGCCGCAAGACACGGTGTTGTTTAACGATACTATCGGTTACAACATCGGCTATGGCTCTCCTGGTGCTTCGCAAGACGAGATCGAAAGGGTAGCGAAGCTCGCTCAAGTTCACAGTTTTATTCAGAACCTTCCTGATAGCTATGATACACAGGTCGGTGAGAGAGGCCTAAAGTTATCGGGGGGAGAGAAGCAAAGGGTGGCTATCGCGAGAGCCCTGATCAAAAAACCTCAAATACTGCTATTCGATGAGGCGACATCTTCGCTCGATACCCATACTGAGCAGGGTATTCTTGCCTCATTTCGTGGGATCTCTAAAAACTACACGACGCTCACAATCGCGCATCGTCTCTCAACAATTGTTGATGCTGATGAGATCATTGTACTAGAGGATGGCAAAATAGTGGAGAGAGGTAATCATACAGAGCTTCTTCAAAAGGGCGCCGTTTACAAAGCGATGTGGGATAGCCAAGTTCATGAGAAGAGCTGATTCAAAAAAGAGCGTGCAATGAAAATAGAAGCAGAATGCAAAATACCTGCATCACAGGCTGAGTGTTTCAAGGCCTTTGCTGATCTCGAGAGCTTAGCTGCCAAGGTAGATGCAATTCAAAAAATAGAGCTGCTAACAACAGGAGAGATCGGTGTTGGCTCAAAGTTCAAAGAAACCCGCGTGATGTTTGGTAAAGAGTCGAGCGAGATTATGGAGATCACCTTGTTTGAGCCACATACTCACATTAGAGAAGAGGCTCACTCAGGCGGGAGCCACTACACTTCTGACTGGAGGTTTACAGAATCTGACGGGCAAACCTCTGTAACGATAACTTTCAATATTCAACCTGAAACTCTAGTCGCCAAACTGTTGAGCCCGGTGTTTTTCTTAATGGCAGGTTCACTCAAGAAAGCTTTTGTAGCCGACATGGCTGATATTAAAAGAGCTATCTGTGGTAGCTAGCCTGGTGCTGAAGCCAGTGGCAAGTTCCAAGAAAGGGCCTCGGTGAGTTCGATATTTACTAAGATTATCAATGGAGAAGTACCTACCTCTTTTGTCTTTAAAGATGACAAGTGTGTTGCTGTTATGGATCTTCACCCAATCAATGAGGGGCACGTTCTTGTAGTGCCTCGTGAAGAGCAAGCCAGGTTTGCCGACCTACCATCAGACACTGTGGCTCATCTAATGATTATCGCACAAAAAATCGTGAACATGATAAGCGAGTCAAAACTGACCCCGGTTGGCTTCAACTTGTTTTTATCTGATGGTGAGCTTGCTGGCCAAGAGGTTCCGCATTGTCACTTACACATTTTACCAAGATATCAGAACGACAGCGTTGACATTTCGTTTGGTGTTCAAGCTCTCAGAACAAGTCGAGAGCAACTGGATAACATTGCCAGTCTTATTGCAGAAAGCAACCATGGCTGAGCGAAAAGAGAGTGTAGTCGTCTTGACCTACCCTGGGTGTATCTTCTTTGAAATTGCACTCGCCATTGAGTTGTTGGCCGAAAAGTATCAAATTGTGATCGCAGCCCCGGAAACCACTACTTTTGTTGCGAGCAATGGTGTGAAGGTGCAGCCAGATGTCGATTATGCCTCTGTCGAGTTGAAGTCTTGCAAGGCGATTTTGGTGCCTGGTGGTGACCCGGGCTCTATCAAAGACAACGAACGAATCGACGAGATTGTCAACGAGGCTAACGAGAGGCGGCTGCTTATGGCAGCAATATGTGCAGGCCCTTTTGTTTTGGCGAAGGCTGGAGTTTTAAAAGGAAGAACCATTGCTCATGGTTATCAACAAGAACAGCTCGCTTTTTTGGCCGATTACTTTGAGGCAGTAGACCTCTCTTCAAATGCTATAGAGATTGATGATCATTTTGTGACAGCAAAACCCACTGCACATATTGATTTTGCAGTTGAGATTGCCTCCAGATTGGGCGTTGTTGAAGCGTCTCATTCAAATACAATAAAAAGCTATTACAAAGGCTTAGCGTGACATGACGTGCAGTGCGGCCCTGTTATTCGCTCTAATTCTAGCATCGTGTGCTTCTACAGAAAGCTCGACTGAATTGAAAGCCTTTGTTTTGTTGGATGCAGATAAGTTTCAATACATAAACAAAAGCCAGGCGGTCGTGCCTCGTTCTCCTTGCTCCACTTATAAAGTTCCACATGCCATTTTTGGATTGGAGGCTGGCTATTTAAAGGGCAAAGACTTCGTTCAGAAATACGATTCAACAAGGGACCACAAAAAGAGTTTTTGGCCAGATGCTTGGGTTAAAGATCACACCCTCGAGTCAGCAGTTAAAAACAGTGTGGTTTGGTACTTTCGAGAGGTTGCTAGGCAGATAGGGCCAAAGCGAATGCAGACTTATTTGAGTAAAATAGAATACGGCAATGAAGATATCAGTGGTGGTATCGACAGATTCTGGCTTAGTAGCAGTCTTGAGATTTCACCAAAGCAGCAAGTCAAAGTTTTAGCGAGGTTGCTTGGTGATGATTCGCCCTTAAAAAAAGAGAATGTGACGACCATCAAAGAGATTATTTTGTGGGATAAGTCGCAGAAGCACCCGGTGCATGCTAAGACAGGTACCTGCAGACAAAGCAATGGCAATTATGGGGCCTGGTTAGTAGGCTTTGTTGACGTCGAGGGTTCACCTAAATATTTTGCTAGTTATCTAGAAGGTAGTGATTATAAAAACTTAAGTGTTAAGCGGATTGAATTCACGTTGAATAGCTTAAAGAAATTTGGAGTGTTGTGATGGATGCATCTACCGATCTCACATCAAAGACTTTATCGGAGTCGATTTGGCCAGACATTGTGAACTTTTTTGAGTACAAAGGTACGAACAGCGGATGTTGGTGTATGAACCACAGGATGCATCCCGGTGAAGTTGTTGAGGGAGATGCTGCTAAAGAGCTTTTGAAAGATGGGATCTCTAGAGGGCAGGTTAATGGGTTACTATTTTATGACGATTCAAAACCTATTGGTTGGTGTGCTATTGACAAGGCAGGTTCATTGATTGGGCATGACTGCTTTCAGAGTAGTAAGAGTTATGAGGATTCAGAATGGTCTATTCATTGCTTGTGCTTGATTGCCGAGTATCGAGGTAAGGGCTTAGAGAAAGAGATGCTAGTGCAGGCAGAGTTATATCTTGCCGAACAAAGCGCTAAGCGCGTCGAAGCCTATCCTGAGCCTGGCAGTCGGCAAGGCAGCCCCTTTTCGACTTGGAACACCTTTTGTGGTTACGAATCAGATTACCTACAAGCTGGTTTCGAGAAGTTAGAGCCCGTTGACCCCAACTATTCTATGCTTGAAAAGACTTACCAGAAGTGATTGCAGGTTCTATGAACCTCTGCAGAGGTCGGCCTTTAGCATGTTAAAGGCCGGTAGAAAGAGCCTGATCGACATTAGTGATCTTCAGTCGTAATAACTTGCCCTTTTTCGTAGTCGAATTGTGAGCCTTGCATGCTGTGGGGGATCGAGTAAACAACCATCAACACAGCCGCAGCCAAAGCTGTTACCTGCCAAGTCTTTCTTTTCAGGTTCACCAGGTAAGCAATTGCCCAGACTAAAACTCCGACAAGTAGCTTATTGTCGGTAAGGTCGTTGTCATATGGAAACCCAGCCCAGTAAACACCAAAAGCAAATTTTTGCACCAAGGGGCCTAGAAATAGCCCGCCAATACAGAGGGCTCCCAGTGTGAGTTTTGTAAGTTTGAAGTACGATTCTGTTTTTTGAATTGCTTCAAAAAGCGCAATCGAAGATAGAAGCATAGCGAAGAACATAAAGAAAATGTGCGGCCCCAAGATGTAGTCGGGCACATCGCCTTTAAATCGTATATAAATAGGATCTTCTTTGCTGCCGATGACTTTGGATTCTTCTCCTAAGTTCATTACAACAAAGTATGTGTGCTTTCCTGCCGGAGGTTGATGAGGCAAAGTTGCGACGAGTTTATCACCCTGTTGAGTGAACTCTTTTGTAGCCCATTCATCGTTGGTTGGATACCTTTTGAAAGTGATTGTAGCCTTCGCTCCTTCAATCATTGGCAATTCTATAGGAGCGTCTGACTCGCCACCGTGGCTTCTTAACAATTTGGCTTTGTATGCCTTGCCTTCGTGTTGAATCGTAACTCGTTTCGGGTAGGTCGGCCCAGTTGTTCTTTGATAAATTATTGAAATCAGCATTAGCAGGATTCCAAGTGGTATACTTACCTTAAAATTGTGTTTCTTCATAAACTCTTTCCTGTCAAACGACCTCGGCACCGATTGGGAAAAAATGAATCGAGAAGCCCAAAAGGCAGATGGCAGCTAAAAATAACAAAGCCAGCAGCAACTCTTTTCTGTCATTCTTTATGTAGTTAAGCAACTGCTGGGAATTGTTCGAAATATGAAAAAAAATAATTGAAAACATAGTGAAAGCGAAGGTCATGTGAAGGGTTGCAATAAGTGGAGACTCATCTAAGAAACGTAGAATTCCCGTGGTGGACATGCCACAAAAGACAAAAAAGACACTCAATGTCACAAGCGAGCGGATTTTCACGTTAGTCTCAACTCTCTCCTCAAAATGCCTGGGGCCTCATAGTCTATGCACAACTGCCCAGGGCAGAGCAACTGGCGTCTTATATATTCGAGGAGTTACAATAAAGCCAAGAATCTTAATCTGTTCAACCGGATTCGCTATCAAGCTGGCTTTTAAGGGGCATAAACGTCTGGAAAGACGCATTATCAGGCGACAAGAAGCCTAGCTGGCCAAGGGTGTAGGGCTCGAAAAATCGTGTTCACCAAATCAATGTTAAGCTCGACCAGGCATGGCGATAAGTTTTCTTGTTTTAACTCAAAGTTTTAAGCTCTTCACTCAAAAGGGAGCATAGCCATCGGGCTTGCTTGTTGGCACTTGCCAGCGCTCGGTGAGCCACACTGCCTTTGTGAAGAACGGCGATACCTGGTTTAAAGCTAAGGCGATTGAGCTCACCAGAAGAGGCGTCGTGAAAATCAACTTCAGAACCGCTAAACTTTTCGTCCGGTAAGTTAAGGTTAATATTGAGAGTCACTGAAGAGGCATCGGTGTGCATTCTTATCGACGTGTCTTTGTTTGGTTCATGCTGAATTGAGAAACCAAAAGTTTAGCCGTCAAAACCTGTGATCTCTGGGAACAGCATTCTGGCTATCGGCCGCATGTAATGGTCTAGAATCTGTTGATACAGTGCTTGAAAAGAGGGGGCTGCCAAGTAGCCAACAGACCTCTTATCAAGCATTGCGCCTTTGCGGTTTAAAACTATTCCGTATGGTGGGCGCACCGGTATCTGAGACTGACCGACCCTATCAGGAAACTTGCGAAGCACTTCGATCTTTTCTGGAGCAAAAAGTTGAAACTCATAAACCCCTGGGCTCACCTCGTGAATAAGCTCATTCAGCTGCTGCTCGGTTTCTGGGTTCTGCCAAGCCCGGTCAACCTTCTCCCGTAGGGTGGTATCAATCAGACTACCGGGCTCAGGAAGTTTGTTGTTGTCGGCATCCCACTCTTTCCATGCTTCTACTAACAGATCGCCATTTTGATCCCAAAAATTTTGAACTGAATAGTCTCGAACCAAGACCTTGTTTCTCTCAGGTAGTGTCAGCCCTTGAGCTTCTTTTAGTGCGTTCATCTCGAACTCCTTGTCTACCCCTTAATTGCATTTACAATTCTCAATATTGATAATAGGCTTATTTATGTAATCAGTTTTTACTTTTGGTTGATAATGAATGTTGAGCATTTACGGTTATTTACAAGAATTGCCGCTCTTGGAAACATTAGCCAGGCCGGTCTTGAGCTTGGGCTTTCGCCTGCAGTTTCGAGCTCTCATATGAACAAGCTCGAAGATAGCCTTGGCACTCGGCTGCTTCACCGCACCACCAGGAAGGTGTCTCTGACAGAGGACGGTGTGGCTTTTCTGCCCCACGCTGCAGACATTCTTGAGAACATTGAAGTTGCAAAGGCTGCTGTTGGCGGAGCTAATGTCGTACCCAAAGGCAGGCTTCGCATAACTGCCCCTGCTTCTTTTGGCCGAATGCATCTGATACCAGTGATTGACGACTTTTTATCTGAGTACCCTGATCTCGATGTTGATCTTCACTTGAGTGATACCATAGTCAATCTTGTTGAGGGTGGGTTTGATGTCGCAATTCGTGATGCCAAGATGACAGACTCTTCGATGATTGCCCGTAAACTCGCTCCAGATAATAGGGTTCTTTGTGCTGCTCCTAGGTACCTGAAAGAGTTGGGCACGCCTAAAAAACCAGAAGACTTACTAAATCATAGATGTGTGAACCTAATGGGCCTTGAAGCTTGGACTTTCAAAACCCTTAAGGGCAACAAAACAGTAAAAACCAAAAACCGCTTTCGTACTGACAATGGTGAGGCTGCGCGGGATGCCGCGACTCAGGGTCTTGGCATTACTATGCTGTCGACATGGTGTTGCTACAAGCAGCTGAAATCAAAGGAGCTGGTGCAGGTCTTAAAAAAATATCCGATTGTTAACGAGGTGGCTTTGTGGGCCGTCTACCCCAGCTCAAGGCTGCTCGCGCCAAAGGTTCGGGTCTTCATTGATCATTTGGCAGGTCATTTTTCAGGAACTCCTTACTGGGACAAAAAGTAGAATTCGTCGGGCCTACCTTGAGTTTTACTTTTGCCGATTGAGATAGGAGATAGGTCATGTAGTTAGCGCTTAGCATTGGTTGTGTCAGGTATCTCGCAGAATAACCGAGGTTAGGCGAGCGGGGTTTCTGAATTTTGTATGGTGTTAGTGCTGAAAAGATATTCGGTCAGTCACTTAGAAAAATAGTCTACGAGCTGATCAAAAACGAACCTGATTCGTCGATTGGTTCTGAGTTCTCTATGGCAAACTATCCAAGTTGAAAAGCTGATGCCCTCATGCGACTTCAGCACTCTTTCCACAGACTTGTCCTTGTCACCAATGTAGTCGGGCATCACGCCGACCCCAAGCCCTTGTTTAACCAGGTTCCAGTGCACAAAATGACTCTCAGTTACTAGTGGGAAGTTCTTTTTTGTGAGATTTACGCCATAAACTTTGAGGCCGTCTATGTAGGCAGAGAGGTCTCCAAAGCTTACAAAATCGGCTTTTGATAAGTCTTCAGGCTTTTTAAATGGGCCATTGTTTTTGATAAACTCTTTCGTTGCATAGAAGTGCCCAAGTGAGTCTGACACTTGCTTCATGATAAGCTCGGGCTGTTTTGGCTGAAAGTTTCTCACCGCAATGTCGGCTTCTCTTCTTCTGAGATCAGCTGAATCATTTTTTGCCACGATCTCGATTTGGATCCCTGGGGCGAGTTCTCGAATCTTCTTTATCACAGGCGGGAGTAAAAAAGCCGAGTTGGCTTCACTGGCAGTAATGGTAACTGTGCCTTCGAGCTCTTCAGATTGCCCCATAGCTGCAAAAGACAATTTGCCTGCGCTTTCGGCCATGGACTTCACATGCTCTATGAGATCTAAACCTATTGGCGTGATCTGAATACCTTTACCTGCGCGTTCAAAAAGAACCACTCCGAGCTCATCTTCAAGAGCTGCGACCTGTCTGCCCAAGGTCGATTGGGTGAGGTCTAGTGCTTTGGCCGCAGCTGAATAGCTTCCCTTTTCTGCCGTTACCATAAAGGCTTTGGCTTTATTCCAGTCGAAATTCAAAGTCTTAGAGTTCATAGGTACACTTGCAAATATGCATAGGTTATTTGCATATTTAGCCATTTATTATTCATATATGCAACCGTATAGTAGTATGTAACAAGGAGCTGAACATGGCGACAGCAGCACAATTTTGGGATGAGGTTTCGCAGAAGTACGCTAAAAAGGCGGTTCCTTCGCAAAGCGTATATGAAGAGAAGCTAAAAAGAACTCAAAAGCTCTTTAATAAAGACTCGGTGGTGATGGAGTTTGGCTGCGGCACGGGTACCACATCACTGATTCATAGCCCTCATGTTAAAGAGATCGTTGCCTATGACTACTCATCAGGCATGATTGAGATAGCCAATCAAAAAAAGAGTGAGCAGAAGGTCAGCAATGTCACATTTGATGTTAAAGCCGTTGAAGACATTCGTTTTCACTCAGAGACCTATGACGTGATTATGGCTCATAGCATTTTGCACCTTACAGAGAACAACGAGCAGATTCTAAAAAATGCCTATGAGGCTCTAAAGCCCGGAGGTTTTCTTGTTTCAAGTTCGGGTTGCATAAAAGAAATGAACATTTTTATTCGAGCAATCATCCCCATAATGACTTCAATCGGCAAGGCACCAAAGATCACCAAGTTCACAGCAGATGAGCTAATAGATATGCATAAGAGTATTGGCTTCAAGGTCTATGATGCTTGGGTTTATAAGAAGGGCGAGTTGTTTTTGATAGCTCAGAAGTAGTGAGCCTCTTTTCGCAGAGAGCATCAAGCCGATCTATATCTTCAACTTCTTAACTTGCCTGTTCAGAGCGGGGATCACCTTTTTTTCGAACCAGGGGTTCTTTTTCATCCAGATGTTGTTTCTTGGGGAGGGGTGAGGAAGTACGAAGTACTTTGGTAAGTAACTTTCAAAGTTCTTTACCGTCTCGGTTAGAGTTTTCTGTTGTTTTTCTCCCAGAAAGTAGTTCTGAGCGTACTGGCCAATCAAGATGATCAGTTCTGGTTCTGCCATAGAGTTGAGTACATCTTGCATCCAGTGTTTTGCGCATTCTGGTCTAGGTGGCAAGTCTCCGCTTTTGCCTTTGCCTGGGTAACAAAACCCCATCGGTACAATGGCAAAAAGCTGATTGTTATAAAAGTCGGCCTTTGAGACCTGCAGCCAATCTCTTAGGCGATCACCACTGGGGTCATCCCAAGGCACGCCTGACTCATGAACTTTTCTGCCGGGTGCCTGGCCAATGATGATAACTCGAGAACTCTTACTGAAGCTCACAACAGGGCGAGGCTCGTGCGGTAAGGCGTTCTCGCATATTCTACAATCTTTAATTTGTTTGAGAAGTTTTGTTGGTGCTGCCAAATTTAGTAGCTCCCTGTGAGTTCATTTGCAAGTCAGCCTTAATCTACGGTCTAGGCCAGTGGTTCCATTGATACTTTGAGACTCAAAATAAGACAAGCGTGGCTAGTGAACATAAATGGTGCAGATTTGCCGAAATTATGCCGAATAATCCTTACCTAATAAAACAGTGGAGCCTACCAATGTGCAAATTGAGACAATTAACACTGATCTTTATTGCCCTCTCTTTTCTATTGGCTGGTTGTGCAAGCACTAGCTCATCTAGGGCTCCTTCAAGCAGTAAGTCTTATGACTGTAGCGCTAAAAAAGACAAGTTTATGGTCGACTGTTGGTAAACGAGCTTAGCTTTACACGAACACTCTAGACACATTAGGTAATTTAAAATTTCAGACTAGCCATGACTTTGAGAACAACTCAGGTTTAAACTGTCGTGCACGCACGCACGCACGCACGCACGCACGCACGCACGCACGCAAGACTGTGTAAGTATGTGCTGAGGTTGTTTTATCTTGTGATTTCAAGCTCTGAAGGGGAGAGGGTCTGTGGTCTATATTGTTGGAGGGCTGCCTGGAGCAGGTAAATCAACCCACTCGAAAAAGCTAGCCAAAGAAAATAGCGCGATTGTATTCTCAACTGATGTCTGGATGAGTGATCTGTTCTGGATGGACAGTGCTCCTGGCGAAGATGTTCAATGGGCTCTTGAGAGAACTGGCAGGGTCGAAAATAGAATGGTTAAGACCTGTATTGAACTCAATAAAATCGGGACGTCTTCGATTTTAGATATTGGGTTTGTAAACTTAAATTGGCGCAAGAAGACATATGCTAAACTTGATGCTGCAGGTGTGCCATTTGAGGTTCATTTTTTAGAAGTCGACAGGCCCACTCGCTGGGAAAGAGTTCAAAAAAGAAACTCTGAGCAAGGAGAGACCTTTTCTTTTGAAGTTACCAAAGAGATGCTCGACTTCATGGATCAAGTCTATGACCCTATTGAACCCAGTGAGATGAGTGGTAAGCTTTTGATGTTGAAGAACTAGGGTCGTAATCGTTTTGGCTTGTCGGCCTGGCTGAGTGTGCCAGAAAATTAAGGAGAGAAGATGGAGATCAAGAACCCAGTTGGTTGGTTTGAAATTTATGTCGATGATATTGATAAGGCGAAAGAGTTTTATCAAAATGTTTTTCAAACAGAGCTACAGGCTCTATCGAATCCTGGTATAGATGCCACTCCGGGCTTGCAGATGTGGTCGTTTCCTCAAGACTTTTCGGGTTTTGGCGCAAGTGGTGCCATTTGTAAAATGGAGGGGGTGACACCAGGTGGAATGGGCACCCTTGTTTACTTTTCTTGTGAAGACTGTGCTGTTGAAGAAGCCAGAGTCTCTGAATTTGGTGGCAAGGTCATGAGAACCAAGCTTTCTCTGGGCGACTACGGTTTCATGTCTATGTGCCAAGATCCTGCCGGCAATATGATCGGCCTGCATTCAATGAAGTGATTCACTCATGCGAGGGTTGTTTTAAGTGTCTTTAAGTGAGTTATTTCTAAAGCTGTCTGGGCTGCCTTTTGGCCGGCGAATATTCTCGAAGTTGTTTTGTCTTAAGGCACCTTATTTCGGGTCAGTTCGGCCACTTTTTCAAACCGTCACGTCGGGCAGGTGTGAAGCGACGATAAAAAAGCGTCGATCGGTTTTGAATCATATCGGAACTGTTCATGCGATCGCAATGTGCAACCTTGCAGAGGCTGTTGGAGGCCTGTGCGTCGAGACTTCTCTTGCTAAGAATCTAAGGTGGATCCCGAAAGGCATGGCTGTCGAGTATCTGAAAAAAGCAGAAACTGACCTGAGGGCCATTTGCACGGTTGATCCTGCAGCTCTGACTGCAGGTGAGAATAAAGTCGAAGTGAACATCTTTGACAAATCTAACCAAAAGGTCTTTCGCGCCGAAATTGTCATGTATATCTCAGAGCGCAAACCTAAATAACTTAGTAATGAAAACAAGGTATCCGTTTGCCAGGCATGATGCTCAAAGTGAAAACGACAAAAGGCTGAGTCGAGCTACCACCTACGAGGTAGTTTTCAAAACTTTGGTGCCGCACTTTAATTGTTTCTATCTTGAACAAGCCTGATTCCATGAGGTGGTCGTGGCAGATCTGCATCAGTTGTCGTGTCTCTTGAATATTCTTTGAGTGCTCTATGATTACATTTGGCATCGCAATAATCCTGTCGCGGTCAGATTGATAACCTAGAATAAAGCTTTTGAAAGCACAATCTGCGATGATGTTTCTTTTGTGTATCTAGACGGCATCCAGCGGCCAATTTCTGTTCGGTAAAATTCATTTGGGGTTATCTTGCGTTATGACACTATGGTTTCTCGAAAGACATGGTTGCCTTTTTGCTCCGAAGCCAAAATGGAACGATATTCGCAACCTTAGCGCTTACAATGTCAGGCATTAAAGGTTGTCAAAAATACAGTATTTTTAGGTGTTTAAGTGCCTATAGTTTGGTCGTGTGTCTGACGTTTTTTGCTATGCCTGCTGCAGAGGCGAGCTGGCTAAATCGATGCGTTTCTTTCATGGCGAAGATGGTGGTGAAAGAGAGTGTACAGCCAGGGCTTGATGAGCGTATCGACGAGCTTCAAAATTTCGTCGAATTAGGAGAATACTCACAAAGCGTTTTCTATCAAGCGAGAGGGGTCATTCGTTATGATGAGTTTTTGGCTTTATCTGAGTCTGCATCTAGAAGGGTGAACAGCAACTCGTACCTACTCGGACCTAATGGAGAGGATTACAAAGCATTAGTTAGAAACAGTCCTGTTAAAGACTTTTTTACTGCCTTCTTCGATATTGGTATGTCTGCTTTTGATGATCAAACCGAAACTTATGTGACAGCTTTTTTAAACAACCTATTGCTCCAGGGTAACAGACAGGTGTTTTTTCTACTTCCATCTGACCTCTCAGAGCCTGGTAAGACCGTTAAGGAGTTTGAAATTTTGGCAGCAGACCCAGGTCTTATCTCAAAAGTGACTTTCATTTACGGCCCACGGGGTTTTCATACCAGCCTACCTTAGATTTTTTTTGATGAATTTATCAGTCTAATCTGCAGCCGCAGAGGCAAACTTTTTGCCCATGTCTGCGGCAAAGCCAGCAGTTCGTTTGGGGGCGTAGGCGCCGAACACAAGTGAGCCGATTATAAATGCAAGTATTGCGCTGCTCTCTGTGGGGCCAAGTTTGTCTCCTGAGAGCTTTGTGATTGAGACGATTTCAGAGTCGAGGTGGCGTTTGATCTTCTCCATGATGGCTTTGTCTTTGAGGGCTTCTGCTAAGATGCCGACCCAGCACTTGGCAGCGATAGAGTCAGATCTCTCATCAAGCTTTAAAGCGCTATCAATATAGGTGTTAAGGTTGAATTCACCCTCTTTTGCTCTTTGTCTAAACCTGATCTTGAACTCTTCAATTAGGCTTTCAAGTAACTCAATCAACATTTCTCTTTTGTTTTTGAAATGATGATGGAGAAGCCCCGGTGAGAGCTGGGCTTCTTCGGCTACAGCTAGCACAGTTGCCCCTGTGTAGCCATGTTGGCTTAGAACTCTTGCAAAAGCTCTAGTGATATCAGCTCTACGCTGTTCTCGGTTGCTCTTCCTGCCCATAGATTGGTTGTACACCCAATTTATAGATTCGACAATAGAGATAACAAAGGAGATGATATGAAAAAACAATATACAGACCTAAAGCCTGAGGAAGTCGATTACATCGTGATCAAGAACACAGATGCTGGGCCATTTTTTGAAGATGTCTTCTTTTTGATTTTTGCGAAAGAGCAAAGTTGGCAGATCCCTTTCAGTGGCTCGGGTGAGTTCTTGAGACGGGTGAAGACCTTTCCACATGTCAATATGGAGAACTTCATTAAGAGCATGACCTGTACTGAAAACAGACTATTTGTACTCTACCGTGGGCTAGATCAGCCGGTATTGAGCGAAGGGCGGGTTGAAGAGTTAAGAGTTCGTCTTGACGCTTTTTTGATGAGCCAGTTTAGCGTGCCTGCAGCTGAGAGAATTGAGATTGTAGAAAAACTGTTTGCTAAGTACAGCCAAGAGGGCCGTGAGTACCACAATCTAGAGCACTTATTGAATTGCTTGTGGGAGCTAGACAGACTCGAAGACACTATTGTAAACAAAGACAGGCTTGAGCTTGCCATTTGGTACCACGACTATGTTTATAGCCCTAAATCGTATGGCAACGAAAAGAAAAGTGCCGAGGCCATGTTGAACGATCTTTCAAAATACCCAGGTCGCATCGACTTGCAAGATGTGAAAGCTCTGATTGTGGCAGATGCGAAAAATGAAGACCTTAGCTACGACCAGCAGGTCTTTCTTGATATTGATCATTCAGCCTTAGGTCAGGGTGTTTTTGAGTACCAGGCCTATCAACAGAGCGTTTATGAAGAGTATCGCCTCGTGCCGAGCTGGGTATTCAAGTTCAAGAGAAAGGCGGTGTTGACGAGGTTGCTCGCAAGGGGGGTATTTCACACCTCGGTCTTTAGAGCTAAGTATCAAGAGCAAGCCGTAGAGAATATTAAAAGAGAGCTTTCGCATTGGAGCTTTCGGTTTCTTCCGGTACTGTTTTCTTAGGGCTCCCTCGAGCCCTAGTTTTTTGCAGCGAGTCTCTTGTGACCTTTGGTGAAGGTGTTTGACGTGTTTGGAGTTAAATTAGTTTGGTACAAACAGCTTTTGTTTCATGTTCTGCCATTCACGATATTCAGCCTTGTGTTTCCTATAGTGTGTCTTTTGACACTTGCCTTTTTTGCGGGACTAGCAGACTCGTTAGTTGGCTACAAAGTGCCATTGAGCGGCGAGCCGCAAGGAATCACGCCCGGAGCTCTATTTGTGGCGGTGTCGTAACTAATTGTAAGTTTGTTGGGTGCAGTGTTTCTGTATAGCCAGGGCAACATTCTGGCCACTGTGACAATCACAGTGATGAGTATTTCTTTGAGCTTTGTGATTTACTCGTTTATCAGCTCAATGATGTGGATATAGCAGCAGGCCCTCAGCAGTTTTGCCTAGCTACAGAAGTTTTGCACGATATCTTAGGTTCTAGTGCCCAAGGTTTCGCTCTAAAGTGCGTTAGTATTGGTTGCGACACGGAGGGTATTGCAGATCATTTTTATGGTGTTATCAATTTCAGTTGAGCTGTTTGACAGCAAACCATCTTACCTAGGCGGGGTGAAAATGAGACTGCTTTCTTTTGTGATTCTAATTCTTGGCTTTCAAGCTAGTGCCGACAACGGTGTCAAAGAGAAGCCATTTTATGGTGACGAGATTAAGTCAGAAAGTGCCACTTCACTCGACTCAGTCTTAAAAGATTACGCAAAGTACGAGAAATCGAGTCTGGTTATGGAGGCCAATGTTGAGAAGGTCTGTGCCGCAAAGGGCTGTTGGATGACTCTTCAGGGGAGTGACAAAACCTTTCGCGTGAAGTTCAAAGACTATGGCTTCTTCGTGCCTATGACTCTGGTTGGTAAGAAGGTCTGGGTTGAGGGTATGATGAATCGAAAAGAAATTTCAGTTAAAGATACAAAGCATTACCTTGAAGATGCTGGAGCCACCAAAGAAGAGATTGCTGCCGTGACTGAGCCAAGCTTTGAGTACTCTATCGTCGCAAAGGGCGTAAAAGTCGTTCAATAGAACTGTTAAAGAAGGCGCAATGAGGTCCTATAGTAAAATTGAAGTCATAGGTTTTGATGCTGACGACACTTTGTGGGTAAACGAGACCTTCTTTCGTGATGCAGAAGATGAGTTTTGCACACTTATGGTCGGCTATGAAACTGAGAACAAGGCTAGACAAGAACTTATCAAGTACGAGATGCAGAACCTTGCCATTTACGGCTACGGCATAAAAGGTTTTGTTTTGTCTATGATGGAGTGTGCCCTAGAGCTTTCTAACCAGAACTTGAACCCTGAAGTGAGCAGGCGCATTCTCGAAATTGGCAAAGAGATGCTGCACAAACCTGTAGATCTGCTTGATGGGGTAAGAGAAACCCTCGAGGCTGTCTCAAAAAAGCATCGGGTCTTGCTACTCACCAAGGGCGATTTGTTAGATCAAG
The DNA here is from genome assembly GCA_013216195.1 of Bdellovibrionales bacterium. Classification (GTDB taxonomy): domain Bacteria; phylum Bdellovibrionota; class Bdellovibrionia; order Bdellovibrionales; family UBA1609; genus JABSOQ01. Next base: position 7,876 of record JABSOQ010000018.1, on the reverse strand, counting down.
AAAGAAAGCTAGAGAAGTCTGGCTTGAGTGAGTTCTTTCATCATGTCGAAGTGTTGAGTAACAAACTGCCTAAAAACTACAAAGAGCTGTTGGACCACCTGTCAGTTGATCCCGCCACCTTTCTCATGATTGGTAATTCATTGAAGTCAGACATACTACCTGTTCTCGAGCTTGGCGGCATGGCTATTCATGTGCCGTTTCATACGACCTGGGATCACGAGAAAGTCGAAAACCCGCCGACTGACAAATACCAAACTCTAAGTCGGCTCGACCAAGTCATTAATTTACTTTGAGGCCTTTGTTTTTCTATTAACCAGACCTAGGAGTCACTGTGGATTCAGGTAAAAAGAAATGGTCATGCGTAAAGTGTGGTGGAGAAGAGTACACGACCTCAGAAGTTGTTATGAAAAAGAAGCAACTATTGGCCTTTAGTTCTCCGACTTTCACGCTGATGATCTGTAAGAGGTGTAAGTTTGTAGAGTCTTATGAGTCAGGTTCAACTTTTTGGCTGATGGACCAGTAGGAGGCTGTAGGTGAAACTTGGTTACAATTTGCTATATGTTGAAAACGTTTCCGATACGATGAATTTTTACGAACAAGCATTTGGCTTGAGTAAAGGCTTTCTTCACCCAGAGGGTGACTATGGGGAGATGCAAACTGGTGATACAAAGCTGGGCTTTGTGTCCCATAATCTAGCAGGCTCTCATGGTTTTCATTATAAGAAGCAAACCGCTGATTCAGAACTACCATCATTCGAGATCGGTTTCGTAACCGATGATGTTGAGAAGGCATTTAAGACAGCAATCGATAATGGTGCTAAAGGTGTCAAAGAGCCTGTGAAAAAGCCTTGGGGGCAAACAATATCGTATGTCACAGACAATAATGGGTTCTTGATTGAGATCTGCTCCCCGGTCGAATCTTAATCAGGCTCAAGAATTAACTTATGAAAGAGTAAAGTTTTGGCCACGTGATTATCAGATTGAAAATTGTCGTTTCGCGTTGATTGCCGGAGGCTATTCCATGTCTGTCTCACTTGAGAATCGGCTCAGTGGCTTCAAATTAGGCCTATTTCTTGGTGCATTGCTGAATGAAATATAGTTAATTGGGCCCGTAAACAAAAAGTACATACCCAGGCCTTTTGGTTCTCTAAGCTAGGTTGAGATAGGAAGGCCTAAGTCACGCGACTTTGGGCTCCTGCAAAAAGAAAGAGCAGAATGATTCAGAACCTTCTAGACCCTACGATTTTGTGTTTCATAGTTGGGCTTGTGTCCGGCTTGGTCAAATCTGACTTGAGGTTGCCAAGAAGTTCTTACGATTTTGTAAGTCTATATCTGTTGCTTGCTATTGGGTTCAAGGGTGGTGTTCAGCTTTCAAAGACCAATTTTGGAGAGTTCGTGCCTGCCCTTTTTGCAACTCTGGCTGTAGGCGTTCTGATACCCGTCATAGCCTACTTTATTTTACGCGCTTCAAAAAAAGTAAATCAAGCCGATGCTGGCTCCATTGCTGGTCACTACGGTTCAGTAAGTGCCGTGACTTTTGCGACCTCTTTGGCTTTTCTCGAGTCATTAGATGTGAGCTATGAACCTTACATGATGACATTAGTGGTAATCTTGGAAATACCGGCCATATGTGTTGGTATCTTTTTGGCCAAGGGTGGGCTGTCTTCGGTTGGCGACAAGAACAAGTTAGCCAGAGACATCTTACTTGGTAAAAGTATTTTTCTTCTGGGTGGAGGCTTGTTGATTGGCTACTTAGCTGGCCCGGAAAAGATGGCTCCGCTAGACCCCTTGTTTGTTGACCTGTTTAAAGGGTTCCTCGCATTGTTCTTGCTCGAGATGGGAGTTATTGCCTCTCAGCAAATGGGTCATTTAAAAAAGACTGGTTTGTTCTTACTCTTTTTCGCACTCACTATGCCTGTGATTTCAGGGGTTCTTGGTTTATGTGCTGGTCATCTGATTGGGCTAAGCCTTGGCGGCAAGTTCTTGCTGGCGATATTGTCTGCGAGTGCTTCTTATATTGCAGCTCCAAGCGCGATGAAGATTGCTGTGCCTGAGGCGAACCCGACTCTGTCTCTAACAGCCTCATTGGCGATCACGTTTCCGTTTAACATAACTCTGGGTATACCCCTGTTTTACTTACTGGCTCGAACTCTGCCTGCCTAATAGTGAAACCGCTTTGACAGATAGGAACCTATGGGCCGTATTGAGTTAGAGACACTCGTTAACCAACCTAAAGAAGTTTGCTTTGATTTGAGTCGAAGCATTGATCTTCTTATGAGGTCAGCCACAGGCACTAAAGAGAAAGCCATTGATGGTGTGACCTCAGGCTTGGTTAAACTTAATGATGAGGTTCTTTGGGAGGCGTGGCATTTTGGATTAAAATGGAACCTCAGGGTCAAAATCACCCAGTTTGATCGGCCCAACTCGTTTCGTGATTCGCAAGTTAAGGGTATCTTTAAGTGGTTTAACCACGATCACATTTTTATAGAAAAAGACGGGCAAACCCTAATGCGAGAAATTTTCGACTTTCAATGCCCATTTGGGCCAGCGGGCTATATTGCTGACCCCTTTGTGACTCGCCATATGAGGTCGTTTTTGATTGAACGAAACCGCGTAATCAAACAAGTCGCAGAGAGCCCTGAATGGCAAAAGTACATTTCGATTTGAGCAACTATGAATTTCAAAGCCAACCTGGGCTTTTCATCCAATATCTTCAGTTAGTTTAAACTCAAGACCACTTGCTTGCCTTACAGACCGTATCGCAGTAGCTTTCTGCGATAGGTCATTTTGTTCGCTTTTACAATTTGGGGGATTAGTGAAAACAGAACTTAAAGAAATGTTAGCCTCTTTAAACTCACCTGCTGAGTGGGTTGGTCTGAGGCATGTAGCAGAGGACTCTCGTTCTTTTCAAGTAAGAGATGAAAGAGTAGAAGCCGTAAACCAAGGTATCTCAGAAGGGGTAATGGTAGAGGTTCTCGTTGATGGTCAGTTTCACTATTCAGCTACGGCGGATGTTTCGAAAGACGGAATCGCTAGAGCTCACAATAGGGCAATGGCTTTGGCTGAGTTCTCAAAAGGTTGGTCTTTGGCAAAGTTCAGCTTAGATCAAAGACCCAAAGCCGTAGGCAGCTATGCCAGCAAAACTTCGCAAACCCTCGATCAATTGGGCATGCAAGAGTTGATTGCCCTGTTGGTCGATTCGACAAAAGCTATGAAGACTTCAGATGAAATTGTAAGCCGAGTGGCCTACGCACAAAATGCTGTGACCAACATGACCTATGTCAGTTCGAACGGTTCTGAGTTTGATCAAACCTTTAGCCATAATTTTTCACATTTGAGTGCCACGGCTCAAAGGGGTTCTGATGTTCAGACCCGCACCAACGGTATGGATGTTAGTCAATCGGGCTACGAATTTTTTGATCGAGAGCATATGACTGCCGAATCTGTGCGGATTGGCGAACAGGTCTTAGAGCTTTTGGATGCCGAAAATTGCCCTGAAGACACACGAGATCTCTTGCTAGCACCAAGCCAGCTCTATTTACAGATTCATGAATCAATTGGTCACCCATTAGAGCTAGACCGAATTTTGGGTGATGAAAGAAACTATGCCGGCTGGAGCTTTATCGGGCTCGAAGACTTCGGCAAGCTTCAATATGGCTCTGATTTATTGAACGTGACTTTCGATCCTACAGTATCGGGAGAGCTTGCTTCTTATATGTTCGATGACACTGGTGTTAAAGCTGAAAAAGAGTATTTGATTAAAGACGGCAAGCTATTGAGAGGGCTAGGTAGCCTTGAAAGCCAGTCGCGGGCGAATGTGCCTGGTGTTGCCTGTGCCAGATCAACTTCATGGAACCGACCGGCTCTAGACCGTATGGCAAACATTAACATTGAAGCTGGCACATCAAGTATGTCTGACATGATTTCTTCTGTCGAAAAAGGTGTTTTCATGGACACCAATAAATCTTGGTCGATAGACGATTACCGCAATAAGTTTCAATTTGGCTGTGAGTACGCAAAGCTTATTGAGAATGGTGAGATCACAAAGACAGTCAAAAATCCAAATTATAGAGGTGTATGCACTCCATTTTGGAGCAACTTAAAAATGGTCGGCAATGGTGACAATTTTGAAGTTTGGGGCAGTTTTTTCTGTGGCAAAGCTGAGCCGAACCAAGTGATTCGAGTTGGTCATGCGACCCCGCACTGTTTGTTTTCTGATATCGAAGTTTTTGGAGGAGCGCGCTAATGACGTCTCAAGAGTGGGTTAAAAACAAAAAGCAGGCTTTTGCCGAGTTAAGTGAAAACCTCTTCTCTGCGCTTAAGTCCGATGAGCAAGTGACCTTGTCGGTAAGCGGAGAGGACTCTCTTTATTGCCGATTCAGTCAATCGAAAGTGAGACAGCCGTCTCGGGTCGATCAAGTGGCACTGGGGATGAGCTTTATAGTGAACAACTGCGAATTGAAGAAATCTATGGTGTTAAGTGGTGACGTTGACAAAGATACCAGAAAACTGATGTCTTTGGTTGAGTCGGCTAGAAAAGAAGCAGCAATTCTGCCTGAGACACCCTTTATTGTAGAGCCTAAGAATCTTGCGAGCTCAGACGAGGATGTTTTGCTTGCAGAATCAAACGGCGAGCGGTTACTGCCCGAAATGGTGAAGCCCCTTCAGAGTGTTGATGCCGCCGGTTTGCTGGCAGACGGAATTGTTTTCCGTGGTAATCAAAACTCGTTGGGACAAAAGCACTGGTTCTCAAATGAGAGCTTCTATGTTGATTATTCACTTTACTCATCTAAACAGAAGGCCGTGAAGGCTTGTTATGCTGATACAAAGTGGGATCAAGCAGCTTTTGAGGCAAACGTTAGTGATGCTACTAATCAACTGTCTCATATGAGGCTTCCAACCCAAGAAGTGAAAAGAGGCAACTACAAGACTTACCTCGCCCCTGCTGCGGTTAACGAGCTGTTGGGTTTGTTGAACTGGGGTGGTTGGAGTGCGCAAGCATTTAAAACAGGCAGAAGTTCACTAAAGGAGTTGGCCGAAGGTAACCGCAAGTTCTCTCAAAAAATGAATATCACTGAAGATTTCTCTCTGGGCCTGAGCCCTAAGTTCAATTCGTTCGGAGAAGTTGCAGATGATAAATTGTCAGTGATTGATCAGGGTGAGTTAAAAACTCTTCTTGTGAGTTCAAAGACGGCAGAGGAATACTCAGATCTAGAGGGTAACAGAGCCTCTGCAGGCGAGGGGCTTCGCTCGGCTGTAATGGGTACCGGTAGCCTGGATAGGGCTGATATTCTGTCGGCTTTAGGCACAGGTTTGTATGTTTCTAACCTGCACTATTTGAACTATAGCGATCTACCCAAGGCACGAGTTACAGGTATGACAAGGTTTGCATGCTTCTGGGTCGAGAATGGTGAGATCAAAGGGCCTATCAAAGATTTGCGTTTTGATGAAACCGTTTACAATATTTTTGGTGACAAGTTGGTAGACCTAACGAGTTTTGCTGAAACTCAACCAGTGATCGGTACATATGAGCAGAGGGCAATCGGGGGCTCTAGGGTACCTGGTATTTTAGTCGATGAGATGGCCTACACGCTTTAGGGGCGCATTTTTATGAAAGTGCGCTCACTTGGTCGCAGAACGGATTTTATCTTTGCCGGCTTTTCAGGTCTAATCGAAGACAAGGGTGGCTACACCCTGATTAAGACGCCCTCTAACCCTGGTTATCATTGGGGTAACTACATGGTGTTTGACCGGGCCCCCGAACAAGGTGATCTAAATCGGTGGCGATCACTGTTCGACCAAGAGTTCTCTTTCTATACGGAGCCCCATCACTACGTTTTTACATGGGACACAGAGGCGAATCACCCTGGAGAGCATCAAGAGTTCTTAGAGGCTGGTTTCGAATTAGACTCAGCTGTCGTTTTAACGGCGAAAGAGTTAAAGAAGCCTGCTCATTACAATGATGAAATTGAATTCAAAAAATTGAGTCTGACTCGGAGTGGGAGCAGGTGATTGAGCTACAAACTCTGTGTTCTGACCCGAAGTATTTCAATGACTATTATGAGGCTTTCAAAAGAGAGCAAGTGGCTCAATACCGAGCTATGGCTAAAGCTGGTAAAGGCGCTTGGTTTGGAGCCTTTCTCGGTGAAAAGCTTGTTGGTGATCTAGGCGTCTATTTTGAGCAAGAGATTGCAAGGTATCAAAATGTTGGAACTCACCCAGATCACAAAAGAAGAGGCATCTGCGGTACGATAGTGTACCTAGCTGGCTGCCAAGCCTTGAGAGAGTTTGGCGTCGAGACCCTCGTTATGGAGGCCGATCCCGATTACCATGCGGCCCGTATTTACGAATCTGTGGGCTTTGCAAAATCTGAAATCAATTACTCTCTGAGTTGGTGGAGAGGCTGAGGCCAAAGGCCATCACTGTTTCGGGCGGACCTCTGGGCTAAGAACGTCATGCCACTCTTTGTGTTTTTTGAGTTGAGCTCTGGCGTATGGGCAGGTTGGAGCCGTTAAGGTGTTGGTGTCTCTTAGGTATTGAATTGCAGTTTCAAGTAATGCCTTAGCGAGCCCTTGGCCAGACCAAGATTCTGGTACCAACGTGTGATCAATCACAATTTTATCTGTACTTACCCTAACATAGGTCATTCTTGCGAGCTTGCCTTCATCTTCACTTTTATGAATAACCCATTCTCCACCGCGCTGGTGCTCATAATGCTCTACACTTGCGTCAGCCATGCCTCTACCTCATCTCTTGGGTACTGAACTGAGACTCTTCACAACTAGTATGAAACTATCAACTGTCTCAGTTGCATTTGATTGAGTGATACACTTTTTGAGCTGATTCGGCATTCAAAATTGTTGAGTAGCGGTTGAATTTGGTCGTGCTTCTCTGCTATTTCTTTGGCCTGACCGACATATTCGGCCTGGCTTCTGAAATATGCCACCACTCGAGGCGAAAGGTAGTTTTGATGAAAACATTGATAAAAAATGCGAAGACACTGAATTCACTGTTAGGTAAGCCTGGGGAAGGGGTGGTTTCTGTAAACCTTTTGATTGAGAATGGTCGTATTTCTAAGATTGCATCAGGCGAGATTGCCGAGAGCGCAGATAGTGTTTTGGACGCAAAGGGATTGTTTCTTTCACCAGGTTTGGTTGATCCTCAGGTTCACTTTCGCGAGCCTGGCATGGAGTACAAAGAAGATATAGAGTCGGGAAGTAAAGCCGCAGCAAAAGGTGGCTTTACTGCGGTGATCTCGATGCCGAACACTGCCCCGACAGCGGATCAGCCAGAGGTGGTTGAAAGTATGTGGAAACGGTCACAAGAAGTCGGATTGTGCAAGGTTTACCCGACTGGTGCGGTAACCTACGGTCTCAAGGGCGAGAAGATAACAGATTTCGAAGCGTTGAAAAGTGCTGGAGCCATAGCTCTTACCGATGATGGCAAAGGGGTTCAAAACGATGAGCTCTTCAAGCTTGCACTTGAAAAGGGAAGCCAAGTGAATCTGCCTGTTTTGGATCACTCTGAAGATGAGAGTTTGTCTGCTGGAGGAGCCATTCATAAAGGCGAAGTTTCAGAGAGGCATGGCATTAAAGGTATAGATCCAAACTCTGAGGCCGTACATGTTGAGCGTGGCTGCGATTTTAGCGCCCAAACAGGTGGGCATTATCATGTTCTTCATGTTTCAACAGCTCGCTCGATCGAGGCCGTTAGAAAAGCAAAGTCGGAGGGGCACCGGGTTACTGTTGAAGTGTCACCTCATCACCTTTTGCTTTGCGATGAAGATATACCTGAAAAAGAAGATGGCAGTCTCAATGCCAATTGGAAAATGAACCCACCACTGAGAACGAAATCTGACAGAGAGGCCTGTAAACAAG
>JABSOQ010000178.1 GCA_013216195.1 Bdellovibrionales bacterium | reverse complement strand
CCACCAGATCGACTCTTAGATGAGCGCGATTCACCTGAACTTCTTCGAGTTTCAGATTTACTTTCAGATTTTGCTTCTGCTTTATCTTCACCATCAGAACTTGATGATTTTGATCTCGCCGACTTTGCAGGTTTCTCGGCTGCCTCTGCTTGAGGAGCTGCGGCTGGCGCCTTCTCCTCGACTGGGGTTTCTACTTTTTCAGACATAGGGTCCTCTCGAAAATACCAAACTCAGTTCTATTCCTTTTGATACGGATTCTTTGAGAAAAGACGTGGACTCAAAGAGACTTGAGTTTTCCTTACTTAATAAAATTAGTGGGACTGTTTATTGGGTTTTATACATCTATTAAAATGGCGTTTGGTATGTCAACTCTAGTACATCAGCGCCATTAAACAGAGCGTCATAATCTCATAGATGGCTAGACTTTGCAAATCAGCTCAAAACAACACAAAATGACGCACATTCTCATGTTAAGACATTGTTAACAGCCCAGACTCTAAAGTTGCCTAAAACTGTCGATATGCTGGTCGATTTTATTGCAACCCCCCAAAAGTTCTCAACTTTTTATAGTTTTCGCCGATAAAAGCAACATCGTGGGAGGGTAACAATGTCCATGAACCAACCAACTGAGCCAGCCCGACGGCTGCCTCTTGAAATGGATATCGAGTACCGAAGAAGCTACGCTCGTCGTGCTGATATCGGAAAACTTAAAAACATTAGCATCACTGGTGCTTTTTTAGAGACCACTCAGGTCCTCGAGCTTCTGCCAGAAGACAAGGTTGTGCTTACCTTTGAAGTAAGTGGAAGAAGGCGCAAAATGAATGCGACTATCGTTTGGAAGAACGGAAGCGGCTGCGGCGTTTCTTTTCAACCTTTTAACAACAGAGATGTGCAAATCGTAGATGACTTAATGTACTTCGCAGAATCAAAGCGCGAATCGACTCGAACCGTGCTTGAGGACATTTTCAAAAAAGTTTCTTAAAAACCATCAGATTGGCCGGTTATAAAAAACCAACCCTAGCGGTTGGTTTTTTTGTTTTTCAGCCAAATCACCACCCACTTTGAAGCCAAACGCAAGAGCAGAACAATAACTTGGTTACTTGGTTTTTCTGCCCGATCGGTTCTTAATCGCAATAAAAAAAGAGCCGACATCTGTCGGCTCCCTTAATCTTATTTTCTAAATTTCAATCTATCTATTCGATCTGAGTCTGCGTAGCAGTATTGAAGTCGATCTGCCTTCTAGATCTTCTTCTTCTCATGATGATGAACAACACAAGAGCCGAGAGTAGCAGACCAACTCCGATGGCAATTGCCATGATCTGCTCTTGCTGTTCGGCACTTCCACCCAGGGCAGCAAGAGGACCGCCTGCACTTGCACTCGGTTTTGCAGCCATCGGCTTGGGCCGAGTACGGCGAGGTGGCGGTGGTGGAGGAGGAGGTGGAGGTGGCTCAACCGCTGCCTGTACCGGTGGTGCCGGTGGAGGTGGCGGAGGAGGTGGAGGTGGCTCGACTGTGCCAGCCGCACCATTCATAGCCGTGTCGGGCTGCGAAGGTGGTGGTGGCGGTGGCTCCGGTGGTGGTGGATTGTTGGCCGCCATGTCAGGCATCGGCGGTGGTGCCGGAGCTGGTTCTGGGTCTGGCTCAGGCTCTGGCATTGATGGTGGAGGATTATTCGCCGCCATTGTTTGCACTTCGTTGCCAGGCCAGTAGTTCAACTGAATGCCACCCTCGAGATCACCCTTCGATTCGACATCCATGTTAGTTGCCCAAACCTCTTTCCAACTGTCTTTGTTACCCAAAAGCTCGCTAGATACTGCTCTGATATTGTCACCCTCTTGAGAGATATAAGTCTCAGGTGCCAATCCCATGTCTTCATAGAAAGTCTTGAGAGAGATATCGTCATTAGGTCTATTTGGTGAGTTGTAGTAAACCTTCTCACCAACATCTAATGTGCTGTTTCTGAATGAAGGGTTCACTGTGTAAAGATCTTCAGCTCTGTCTTGTGAACCGTAAATCTTTTCTGCGACTGACTCGATCGTATCGCCTTCACGGGCCAGGTAGACAGCGTTTACGAGTGAACCTGCTTTTTGAAAAGGTGCTGATGCAATTTTCTTAACCGGCACCCAGGTTCTCTGTGGAGCTGGAGCTTCTCCACCACCTTCAACGTCTGCATAGCCGCTGTTGACATCGTCATCGAACATTGGCTGATCGCTAACGGTCTCGCCACCTTCGATATTTTCAACAGGCTCAGTAAAGTCGTCTCCACCAGCAGCTAGAGAGTCATCTGAGCCCCCAGCATCGGCAAATTCATCGCCAGCTAGTGGGTCACCACCGTCGGCAGCAGCATCATCACCGAAACCATCTTCAGTACCGAAGTCGTCTCCGCCATCATCCATGGCGAAATCATCGCCACTGTCGCCGCCTTCATCATCTAGTGAAAAGTCGTCATCACCACCGTCACCATCATCTAGAGCGAAGTCATCGCCCTCGAGATCGTCGCTATCAAAATCATCACCACCCTCAGGTGCTAAATCATCTGAGCCGAGATCGCCGATATCATCATCGCCGCCTTCGTCATCTGCAAATGGATCATCTTCAGAGATTTCATCGTCTCCGATATCTGCCATCTCTTCGCCGACTGGTTCGTCTTCTTTATCTCCGGAGGAACAACTGATATTAAAGCTCGCCATCCCTAGCGTAAGACATAGTATCAAAAGGTATTTACGCATCATGCATTCCCTCAGTTGAATAGTCTTTCCAACCCCTATTACATCATAAGTAAAAACCAAGAGAAAACATTAATTTAAAGGGCAAGCCCTTCGTCGCTCGCTATTGGCTAGACTTAGATCCAGTCGACTTTGGCCGGGTTAGCTTGAAAACACTGCCGGTCTTGATGTTGTTAGAATCGAACCATCCCTGGGGCACCTCTAAGGCATACTTGGCTGGCTGCACACTCGGATATCTTTTTAGATTCTCGTCTAGAACCATCGGGCTTTCAGGGTTCATTTTGACAATAGTTACTAGCTTTTGGTCTTTATCGAAATAGCCAATACTCAAAGGGAGCAGGGTATTCTTCATCCAAAAAGTCAGCACTCTTTGTTGAGGAAATATAAACAGCATTCCATAGCCATCTTCTAAAGATTTTCTATGCATAAGGCCTTGTTGTCTTTGTTCATCATTCTCGGCCAGTTCAACTGTGAGCCTTTTCTGGCCAAGCTCAAGCTTAGCTTTTCGGAATGTAACTTGATCTTTTTTGTCACCGGCTGCAGCACAATCACTAACTAGTGGCATGGCAAGAACCAACAACAGGCAGGTGGCTAGCCTAATCAACTTAGTCTTGGCTCTTTTTCCGGAATTCTTCAATTGCGATTCCATACCTTACACCCTTGGTTGACACCGACAAATCAGTTAAGCCTAGCTTTTCTAAAACCCTGTGTAAAATCAAACATCCGGCTACCATCACATCAGCTCGCTTCTCTGGCATTCCGGGCAGCTTTCGCCTTTCATCGACAGACATGCCAGCTAATCTTTCTACCCACTGACCCACTTGGCTCAAGTCGATCTTAAAGCCATGAATCTTGGTCTCGGCAAAATCGATTTGCTGCATAATCATGGCAAGAGTCGTTGGAGTACCGGCTACGGCGACAGCTGATTTGCCATTGGCTAAATCAAGAAGTGCTGCATGCTCTGACAGCTTACTGTCAATAAACTCTCGTGCTTCGACAAACTGGCTCTGTGGAACGGGATGCTCTTTAATGAACATGTCGAGAATTCTGACGCTCCCGATATCGAGGCTTTGCCCAACAACCTCACCGTCACTGTTCACACTAACAAGCTCAGTAGAGCCACCACCAATATCAATAACAAGCTGATCTTTTGGTGCAGCCTGATCAAATGTTGAGCCCAAAAAGGTAATCTCAGCCTCTTTTTGACCGGAAATCACCGAGACTGGTATGCCATGCCTAGCTGTAATTTCTAATAACTCATCGGAGTTTTCAGCGTCTCGTGCAGCACTAGTTGCTACGGCCACAACTGACTCAACATTATAGGCCTCAATTTTCTTAGAATAGTCTGCCAAACAACTATCCAAACGCTTTAATGCATCGGTGTGAAGCCTGCCGGTCTGAGCAATCTCTTGCCCCATTCTAGTAACCGTTGAGCAGTCCTCTACAACCGATAGACCATCTTCATTGATATCGGCAACTAGCATCAAAGTTGTATTTGAACCTAAATCTAAGCTTGCGATTCTCATAGTACCCCCTGGTTACTCGCACCCCGAAAAAGCAGTAAGGCTTTACTTCAACTTGTCTTTTAAAACCTCATTGACCATTGCAGGGTTAGCTTGGCCCTTTGTTGCTTTCATAATTTGACCTACAAAAAAACCAAAAACTTTTTGCTTACCGCTCCGAAATTCTTCAACTTGAGAGGGGTTCGCATCAAGTATCTCTGCAACTATCTTTTCAATGTCATCTTTATTTGAAATCTGCTTCAGGCCAAGTGACTCGATAACCTTTGTCGGCTCAAGTCTATCTTGCCAACACTTAGCGAAAATAGTCTTGGCCATCTTGCCTGAAATCTCTCCAGCTTTCATTTTTAATAACAAATCACTAAGGTTCACGGCCGGCATTCTGTCTTTGAAATCTGCAAAGCTCAAACTCTCTTCGTTCAATACCCTCATCACCTCTCCGGTGATCCAGTGACCGGCGGTCTTTGGCTCTGCTCCTTTTGCAATTGTTTCTTCAAAATAGTCCGCGACTTCAAGCTCATCTGTAATCAATGAAGCATCTTCGAACGCCAACTGGAAACTCTCTACGTACCTTAGAGCCTTTCTCAGAGGCCCTTCTTTAAGTTCTGTCTTAGCCTGTGAGAGAAAGCTCTCTTCAACAAGACACAAGGGCAGATCTGGGTCAGGGAAGTACCTATAATCATCAGCCTCTTCTTTACTTCTCATAGCAAAGGTTTGACCCTTAACAGAGTCGAACAAACGAGTTTCTTGAAAAATCCCTAATCCGGCTTCTTTTCTTTCAATTTGTCTTTGAATCTCGAACTCAACAGCTTTTTCAATGAAGCGAAAGGAATTCAAATTTTTGATTTCAACTTTGGTTCCGAGTTCAGCATCGGCCTGCTTCTTTACGCTCACGTTGCAATCAACTCGAAGTGACCCCTCCTCTAAGTTGCCATCGCAAACATCTGCGTACCGAAGCAGTTTCCTTACCATTCTCGCGTATTCTGCAGCCTCTGCCGCAGACTTCATTTCGGGCTTCGATACAATCTCTAATAGTGGCACCCCACTTCTGTTCAGATTGATAAGGGAGTATTGACCATGGTGAGTCGACTTGCCCGCATCTTCTTCAAGATGGGCTCGCTCAATTCCGATCTTCGTCACTCGCTCGTTGAGGTAAATTTCAACGTAACCCTCACCACATACAGGCTCCTCATATTGGGTAATCTGATAGCCCTTTGGCATGTCTGGGTAAAAGTAACTCTTTCGTGAAAATCTTGAAGAAAGATTGATCTTACAATTTAAACTGAGTCCCGCGCGCACTCCTTGCTCAACAACAGATCTGTTCAACACAGGTAGAGCACCCGGTAGGCCCAAGCTCAAAATGCTAGTATGCTCATTGTCGCCACCACCGAAAGCTGCCGAATCTGCAGAAAATATCTTAGAGTTGGTCTTAAGCTGCGCGTGAATTTCTAAGCCGATGGTAGGTTGCCAGTCTTCATATGCCACTTGGACCTCCTAAATCAGCTTGCACGCTCTGCTCTAAAAATAGACCAGCATTCAAAATACTCTGCTCATCCCAAGGCTTTGCGATCAACTGCAGACCCATTGGCAAACCATTACTAAACTTACTAACCGGAACACTCATGGCAGGAAGGCCGCACAAACTGGCCGCTACCGTAAACTGATCGTCAAGATACTGTTCAATAGGTGAGACTTCTGTTCCTTCTCTCTTTGGCGCGTGGCCGGTTGTCACTGGGCTGAGTATGAAATCACAGCTTTCAAATGCTTTTAAAAACTGCTCTCGGAGTAAGCGCCTCACTTTAGCAGCTTTCAAGTAAAACTCACTGCGGTAGCCAGAAGATAAGAAATAAGTCCCCATGATCAGTCGACGCTCAACTTCTGCCCCGAACCCCTCTGAACGCGTACGACTGTAGAAGTCTTCTAGGTCTTGAGCCAAGTCGTTAGTGAAGTCAGCCCTGTGACCATACCTAACACCATCATAGCGAGCGAGGTTACTCGATGCCTCACTAGTTGCAACCAGATAGTAAATTGGTACAGCATAGTCGATGAGGCTTAAATCTAAATCAACAATCTCTGCTCCAGCGGCCTTGAAGTCGGCAAGAGACTTTTCGAGCTGTTGTCTTGTCTCTTCGTGAATGCCATTCATAAACAACTTTTCACAAAACCCAACTTTCTTACCCGACATGTCAGGTGAAAGGTTGGAACTCCATGACGGCACTTGTTTGTTCGCAGAGGTTGCATCTCGTTGATCGAAACCGCAAAGGCTCTCAAGAACCAAAGCACTGTCAGTGACCGTTTTGGTAAGGGGACCCGCTTGATCTAAACTTGATGCAAAAGCGATCATACCAAACCTGCTAATTCGCCCATAGGTCGGCTTGGCTCCTACAACTCCACAAAAATGTGCAGGTTGCCTCACAGAACCCCCAGTGTCGGAGCCAATGCTAAAGACCGACTTGCCTGAGCTCACCTCACCTGATGAGCCACCTGATGAACCTCCAGGAGAGTATTCCAAGTTCCAAGGGTTTTTGCTATCACCATAGAAACTGTAGCTATTACGAGAGCC
>JABSOQ010000177.1 GCA_013216195.1 Bdellovibrionales bacterium | reverse complement strand
CCTTGCTGTCGCAATTGGCCTGGTGCAGGGCGGGATTCAAGCTTTAAGCCGGTCTCATTTCATGTCTTTCACCCCTGAGGGTAAGTCGGCTGAATATTTCGGCATTTTCAATATGGTCGGAAAATTCTCTGCCATTTTCGGTCCTACAGTGGTCGGTGTCATAAGCGCTCTTACAGGCGATGCTAGACTTTCGATATTGTCTCTCTTGTTCTTCTTTTTGGCAGGCGCTCTGTTCTTGAAACTCTCTGGACAAGAAAATTCCGATGACTCTCCCCAACCGTTACGTAAGCCAAGATAAATACCGTCATTTTGTAACGACAGGGCTGACAATTAGGCCAAGAAATGCTGCAATGTTTTGGTGATCAACCTCAAAGTTTTGGCAGCACTTCTACTTCTCATCCTGAGCCTGACTGTACCGACTCAGTCCAGTGCTCAGGTTGACCCCTCAATCACCTGGAGAGTGCTGCAGTCCGAACACTTCGACCTGATTTACCCAGAGAGACTCAAAACCACCGCCATCGAATACCTTTACCAAGCCGAACGTTCTCATTACGATTTGAAACCTCTTTTCAAAGAGATGCCATCAAAGACCTACATCATCATGATGGACAATACCGACTCTGCAAACGGTTATGCCAACTTTATACCCTACCCACATATTGTAGTTTTCCCAGTGCTGCCCACCGAACTCTCGAGCATTGGTTACTATGGAAACTGGGCTTACGAGCTTATCGTGCATGAGTACACTCACATTCTCAGCTTCTACCCATCTCACTCGTTCTACACGCCTTTAAAGTGGCTGTTTGGTTCGGTAGTGAGACCAAATGCCATTCTGCCTCGCTGGTTTCTAGAAGGTGTGGCCGTACAGGTTGAGAGCCGGTACTCCTCCCATGGACGACTACGTGCACCCGGCACGAGCTCAGCCCTTAGGGCCCTGGTAAGAGAAGATAGACTGACCAGCTATGGCCTTGATCAGATCAACGAAACATCTGTGCCTTGGTATCCTTTTGGTCGACGCCCTTACCTTTTTGGCTCCCTTCTCTGGCAGTCAGTTATCAATGAAGCCGGCCTCAACACGGTTGAGGGTCTTCACCAAATGTACTCAAGACGGCTCCCATTCTTACTCGACACACCGGTAGAGGAACTGGCCGGCAAAGGCTACAGCAAGCTGTTGGCGAAAATCTACTCACAGGTCGAAGAGCTTTCTAAAAGACAAATGGCGATGGTGAAATCGGCCTCGAGTATGCCGACACGAGTACTGATCGACAAAGAGCAAGAGGTGCAAGTCTACCCCAAAGTGAGCCCTGACGGTAAGCATCTCGCTTACGTTGCCTCGGAACCTTTCAACGGAAGCTCCATTCAGTTAAGAAGCAAAACGTCAAAAAAACGCTCGAGCTTTAGAACTGCCAAGTCTAGATTTATCCAAACTGCTACTGGCACCCAAAGGCTTTGCTGGAGCCAAGACAGCTCTCGATTCATTTTCGAGCAAACATTACCTGCAGACCAATGGGCATCAAAGTCGGACCTTTTTGAGTATAAGCTAGGTAAAAAAGAAATCGTGCGTCTTACGAAAGCGGCAAGAGCCCGCGAAGGCTGCTACTCGCCCGACGGTTCAGAGGTCGTGTTTGTCGAAATCGATGCTGCAAATACCAGCCTCAAAATTTTAAACAAGAAATCAAAAAAGATGAGAACGCTCTTTCAACCTCCTGATTTTGAGCGAGTCAGCTCGCCACTTTACTTGAGCGACGACACTTTTTTGTTTGTCTGGAAGAACTCATCAGGCACAACAAAACTTTATAAAATTAAAGAAGGTCAGCAACCAGAAAGGCTTCTAGCGGACTTTGATGATGTCTTGCAACCCACCTTGACTCGCAAGGGCCTGTTATTCAACTCGAGCCGAACCGGCATACCCAATATTTATTTTGCAAAACCACCCTTCACTTCGGCCAAACCTGTTACGAATAGCGAAACAGGTATGTGGTCAGCCGACTTAGACCCAGAGACCAATGAACTTCTTGCCACTGAAAGCTCGGCCTACGGCCCCAAGCTCTTGGTTGTAAAGCCGAAATACAGACGACCACCTCAATTGAAATCTGTCGTGCCAGGAACTCTTGCTCCAAGAGAAGCCAGCCAGTTCTTTGCAGACAAATCAAAAGTTAAAATCAAAGTTGATGACGAAGAGTTTGAGATCGACATGAAGTCTAACACCTTCAAAGTAAGAGACACCAGCTTCTGGGGCTTGGAGTATTTGAGACCGAGATACTGGATTCCCTTTATTTTTCCAGTAGAGGGTGGGGTGATTTTTCAAGGCTCTGTGGTCAGTCAGGATCCTTTGGCCATTAACACGATTTTCTTAGACGGCTCTTATGACACGGTCACCACAGGAACCTCTTATTCAGTCTCTTATGTTAATCGGTCTACCCCAGTCGATATCAGTACGAGCTATTCTGAGTTTCAAGATTACCAACCAGCCATTGACGTCACTTACACCAACCGTTTTGCTTCGACCGGCCTTGGCTTTAGGTTACCTTGGGCTTCAGTAAGATGGAGAGGCTCGCTAGGTGGCCGGTTTCGTGAAGCCTTCCAACCCCTCAACGATGGAGACACACGGGTGCTCCGCGGAGTGGGACCCAGCATAGGCATTTCATTTAGCCCAGGGCGTACAGCCGAGAATGTCACCCAACAGTTTCCTGGCCAGACTGCCTTCTCACTATTTCACACACAATTCTTAGAAGGTGGTGACAACTACAACTTTGGTCAAACCCGGTTCTCACTTGGCCATGCCTGGACAAGCTTTCTACCAAATCGGCACTCACTGGTATTTCAGGCCAAAGGCTCCTATGCTCCAGACATGATCTTAGGCGGCACCGATGACCAGGTGCTTGCTCTAGGTGATCGAACGCTGGCTGGTAATTTTTTAGTTACCATTATCAACAGCTCTTTCATTATGCGTGGCTACCCTTCTGCAGCTTTCGTTGGGCGCCAACTCTACAACACCACGCTCGAGTATAGGTTTCCGATGCTCGATATTTTCAAAGGCAAGAGCTACTTCCCATTGTTCTTTAGAAACCTAAATGCCTCTTGGTTTATCGACGGCATATCGGTTGATGGCGCTTATTTTGATCCGACCAGAGGCTTTCAACTGTCAAAGGTCGAAGAAACCTATTGGTCAACCGGCCTTGAGTTTCACCTCAACACAACCTTGGCCTACCACTTACCCCTGTCGACCACTCTCGGCTTGTACTATGGTTTTTCTGAAGAAGCTGGAGGAGGTTTTATACCCTTTATCACCTTTGGCTACTCTGGCCATGGAGGCGTAGGCGGGGTACAGAATCCGACTACAAGTCTGCAGTAAATGGCTTAAAAGATCAGCAAATAGCCTGAAACAAAGCCTTCTTGAGTGCCCTCAATTGTCACCTGCCTAGAAAGATTATACCTCAACACGACTTACGTTTCATTTTGACGTCATTTCAGGCATGTATAGAGATTGATCGTATAAGGAGTCGTAGTTTTGCAATTAAGTTCTTCTCTCAGTCGTGTAGCCGTGTGTTTCGCCATTTTGCTGAGCCCACAGGCGAGCTTTGCTGACTTGCAATTGCTTCCACCGAGCCTAAGATGCAAAGATCGACTCCAAACAGGCCCAACACTTGGCCTGAGAGACCGAATTCTTCCAAGACCTGCTGTTAGCGACGCAGCGGCCGCACTTGAAAACCTATTAGCCTCGGGCGAGTTGAACCATGACACACAAAACCTCGCAGAGTCTTACCCACTGTTTTTTCAAAGCCTGCTTGCCAATCGCTATTTGAGCGAAGAAGACCTAAAAAAAGGGATGACGCTTGCACGAAATACCATGACCGGTGCCTACATCGCGATCGCAACTGACGCAGGCAACAATGAGAGTCTAGAATGGATGGTCTCTTTTTCTCAAAACACACCACGCTTTCACGACATGGAAAAGCTATCCCGTTACGTGACCTATGACATGCCCTACCAGATTCGTGATGGCATCTATTTTTCAGTTCAGCCGGTCGCTGTGGGTTTTGGCAAATACGTGATCCACAAAACTGCCTACCGCTTTGAGCGCCCACCTCGGTTCGGTCACATTTATGGCATAAATGACGAGATACCCAGGTTTGATAGCTGGAGAGACATGAGCATCGAATTGTTCGAAACGGCAATGAGAATTGATACTGAGAGAAAAGCAAAGCTTGAGATTCATACCGGCCCAATTCTAGATGCTCTCAATAGTGCGAGGTCAAGCCTCTCTTACAAACAAACTCTCTTTTCACGCTTAACGAAAGGCCAAGTGCTTTTAGCTACAGAGCTTGTCGACGGTGAGGGGGACAGCGAGCCTGCGACCTACTTGTTTCTTCTACCAGATAACAATTCTGAAAACCCTGCCTACGCCACTAGTTCTACTTTGAAGAACACAGTCTTCTATATCGATAGCGATGGTAAAATTGGGTATGCAACTGATCTAATCACAATGCCATCTCAAGCTTTTTTAGACCCCGCCGAGTCAAGAAGAAGCTTTGCCCTTGAGAATGGTCAAACCCTTCATGTCGAGCCTCATACCACCATTGGTCTATTGCAAGTGCCGGGCATACGCGTAGACTAACAACAGCTCACATTAGAACGCCTACACCTCAAACCCTGCCAGTGAGATTAACAATACCCTTGAGATGAACTCTAAGAGTGATCTTTGTTTTCAGTCGTCAGACTCTTTTTGTGACTTCATAACCGTCACACCGTGAACATATTCAGAAAACCTGTTTCTACCTTTTTCTTTGGCATCATACAAAGCGTGATCGGCACGTCTTACCAACTCTTTGGCTGTGACACCCTCTTGACCATCTGTCAATGCGAACCCCATTGAGCTTGTGAGGTGCATATGATTCACGCCGTTATCAAACCGATAAGCCTCTATAGCCTGCCGAAGCCTCTCGCAAAAGATCTTCACTCCCTCGAGGGCCGTTTCTGTAAGAACCAACAAGAATTCATCTCCGCCATAACGGGCAGCAAAGTCAATTTCTCGCATGTTGCCTTTGATAATATCTCCGACTTCTTTCAGCACAAAACTACCAAACAGATGATCATTAAAGTCGTTAACAGTTTTGAAATGATCCATATCCATCATGATACAAGCGACGGGTCGCTGAAACCTCTTAGCTCGCTTAAGTTCGAACTCAATACGGTCGTACATCGTTCTCATATTGTAGAGCTCTGTCAAATAGTCTCGGTCCACCTCACCTTGTAGATTCCGATTCGCTTCTTTGAGTTCTTTATGGAGAGCGTGCACACGAAGTGTGGCTTCGACTCGGGCGAATAGCTCTTCTAACCGAAACGGTTTTCTGATGTAATCGTCAGCACCCTCTGTGAGGGCTTGAGCCACCAAATTCGATTCACCTCTGGCGCTGACAAAGATCACGGCTGTGTAATTGTGTTGCTTTCTGAGCTCTTTCAACATCTCAAGACCTGAAAAGCCAGGCATATCATGATCTGTTAAAACCAAATCGGGCTGAAAACTCTCTACTAGAGAAAAAGCATCATTTGCATTTGTGGCCTTGGTAACCGTATAGCCCTGCTGCCCGAGGGCATCGTGCATGATGGTGAGAATGTCTTCTTCATCATCAACAACCAAAATCTTGATATTGTTCTCAGCCATATCAAAAGTTTAGCCCAAACTGCTACGGCAGAGAATGGGTTTTGTTGCGGCACTCATTTGTGACTTTAACCGCTCGAGGCCGACCAATGTCTGGCACTGTTAGAGGCTTTATCAGCAAAGGCTTTCGGCGATTTCACTAGAGAAGAAGAGCAAACCCAAGCTTAGACTTTGATCGCAGGCTAAAGGTCTGTTTTGAACTCACTTTGGTGCCTGTTCTATTGTGATAAACCTAAGAAATTCCGAAAAGATAAGGTGGAAAAAACAATTTTGCCTTTGATGATTGTGGCCTTTGTATTTGAGCTGTTCTTGTTCGCAGCTGACCTTGGGCTTATCTCCACGCCTTGGAGCGATAGGCCACAGGCTACCAAGCAATCTGTGATAGGCAAAGTCAGCTGGAAGCGACAAAGCGTTCAAACCAAATCTCGTGACTCAATACTCTGGCAGTCATCTGATAAGGGAGAACCACTCTACAGTTTCGACTCTGTTCTCACGCTGAAAAATAGCTCGGCAAAGCTACAACTTGAGGGCAATATTCAAATCGATTTACAAGAGAATACTCTCGTTGTTCTTGAACCGCAAGAAAAATCAGATGCTCAGACATTCAGAATTCAATTTTACAAAGGTGATCTTCGCTCAAAAACTGGAGCGAGGCGACTGGCCATGCAGTCTGGCAGCTGGACGGTAGAGGCCAAGCCCAACACCGACCTGGCATTGAAGACCTTAAACAGTGGCCGACTAAGCCTAGAGGTTCGATCAGGTGGAGCCAGTGTACAAAAAGGAACCGGAGAAAATTCAACCCAAATCTCATCGGGCACGCGCCTTGAACTTAGTGAAAGTCGCATCGAAGAGCAACAATCACTGACTAAAAACCTTCAGTGGTCTTTAAAGTCTTTGATGATCAATCACTATGCTTTTGAATTTCCTGTAGACTTCAACTTGGTATGGCAAGGTCCGGCGGAGTCACTTATTGCTCACAATACCCGTGGCGACGAAATTCGTTACCCAGTCTCTTCAACCGACTCAAATAAGTTGCTCTCTCTCGACCCGGGCACCTGGAACTTTCGCTTAGTGAACCAACAGGGCACCTCGCAGACGCTAAGTGTGAACCTCTACCCGGCCCGCAAAACGAAGCACATTTACCCACTGCCAAGATCACGCGCCGACTTGAAACAAGAGCTCAATTTTTCTTGGGCGCCCCACCCTGACGCCGTCGCTTATATGATTTCGCTCG
>JABSOQ010000176.1 GCA_013216195.1 Bdellovibrionales bacterium | reverse complement strand
GAGTGCGATATCAAAACTCTGATCTGGCTCATCAATGCTGTCATCGTTTGTAGCGATAGGGAGTGAAAGCGACGTTTGGCCAGGTGGGAGGGCTAATGATTGGTTGTTGCTGGTGTTGTCTGAGGTAGACAGAGCAGTGCTATCTGAGGTTGCGATATCAATAGTGGTCGTGATGGCTGAGGGGTTTGAAAGGCTGACGCTCACGACAACATCGCTGCCCTCAGTGGTGGTGGCTCCGGTAACAAACAAGCTAGGCTGAGAGTCTGCGTCAAGAATTTGAGCCGATGCTAGAGTTGAGCCAGCTGTGGCACTAGATAGGTTACTTAAAGAAAGTTGAAAGCTCTCATTGCCTTCGTAAATGAGATCTCCGAGCAGGCCGATTTTGATGCTGGCATTGTCGACACCAGCTGCGATGGTGAGAGTGCCGCTAGTGAAAGACAGATCGGCGGCATCGGCCGTCTGAGGTATAACCGAGTAGTCGGCAGTCACTTCGCTTGCAGAGGCAAATAGCAGCGTCACTTCGAAGCTGCTATTTGAGCCTTCAGAAGCGGCCGAGGCGTCGGCTATGTGCAGGGTAGGTATTGCTCCGGTGTCATCGTCGAGAATGGTGCCGGTGGCCGATAGGTCGCCAGAGTTGACATTGTTTTGAGAGCTCAGCTGAATGGTCAGTGTTTCATCAGGCTCAGGGAAGCCATCATTGGCGGTAACGATCTCGAGCCGAGTAGATTGACTGCCGGCCAGGATGTTGCCAAGACCAGTTTGGGCTGTAAAATCAAAGGGGTTAGATGCGCTGCTGTCGATGGTGGTGTAATTGAATGTCACATTGCGACCACTGACTGCAGACAGCGAGACTTCAAAGCTCAGAGTGCCACCTTCGCTCGAAAAAGTATCAAAGATACTAAGTGTTGGGGTGGCGTCATCATCGACGATGCTTGCCGGCACCTCTAGAGTGGTACCGGTGGCATTGGTGATGTTTGTGATCACAAGGCTTAAGCTTTCGTTATTCTCATCTAGATTGTCTTGAGTAGTGGGTAGAGACAGTGCCACAGACCCAGTGCCGGCCTTAATTATGATTGAGCCTGAAGCTGATGCAAAGTCAATGCCTTCGGTTGCAGTGCCTGATTGCAGTTCGTAGTCAGCAGTGATGTCTTTTACGAATTTGTATTCGAGTGTGAGGGCAAAATTCAGGTTACTGCCCTCTGCGGCGGTAACGTTAATGCCCTGTAGCGTCGGTGGTATCACTGCTTCAGGATCAAGGTCGTCCTCGGGTTGGCCGCCGCAACCGATAAGTACGAAGAAGCTAATGAATGCGATGAAGACGATCTTTTTGTTCAAAGTGTTTCCTATCTCAACCAAGGTACCGCTTATTTAAGAACCATCACTTAATCCAATAAGAACGCATCGGCAAAAAGCCTGTGATTTCTGAGGGTATGAGGTTTTTTTGACATCTTTTCGAGGCAGAGAATCTAAGTATCTTAAGCTTTGTATATGAAAGCTTTAATTCTGATTATTTTTGCTTCAGGTTTTGTGTTTGCTGGCGATCCAAGAGATGAGGCTAGTCTTAAGAGTGGGCAAAGTTACACTGTGGCAAAGGCTTCTCTCGAGAAGATTGGTTATAAGTCTGCACCCACAAATATGGATGTAACAGATGCGAAGGCTCACAAAAAATTTTCCGAGGTGACTTGTGGTGTGCACGTCGTCAACCATTAGGCCAATGAAAAGAAGCAGATGTGCAGTGTGACGTATGAGAAAGGGTACAACATGATAAGGCTAGATCTCAGGCAAGATGAGAACGGCAATCTCTTTCTTGAAGGTCCATATTGAACACTTGAGGAACGCGTTGTTGGCCACTCGTGGGCTCGATTGCAATAAGTTGTTCTTATCAGGATTCTATTTCGTTTTGCGTCTTTTGGTTTTTAAGTCGAGCCAACAATGCAACACTCCTTGGCTGCCGTCTGGAAAGTCTAGAGCAACTTTTGGGTCACAGAGACTTTGAGCTAAATAAACTCGGTTTCTTACGTCAGTAACTCGGTAAGAGCGAATTCCTCTTGCTTCTGAGATTTGAATCATTGGGCCTGTTGAAATTATCTCTAGTACTGTTGGTGTACTGCGTTTTGAAAGTGTTGTTTTCAGTTCTTCGAAGCTAAGATTCAAAGTTCGGGGTGAATCATTGGTTTGCGCGGCCGTAGAAAATAGCAGGAGGCCTAGAGTTAAGATGGGCAAGGTGAGCCTTTTAAGCGGTAGACCTGTTTTCTGCCTAATTGACCTTTCGTTATATCAAGGTCTTTATTAGAGCCTGGCGTACAGCTTTTAGCAAATTAATTTGCTTTCATCTCGAGGAGTAGAATTAACAATCGATTTTCCGTGAGGGGGAGAAGAACCTCAGTTCCTAGTCCTAAAAAAAGGACCGACCGTCTGACTGAGGGGTATGAGGATGGGGCAGGGGGTAGTCAGCGGTCGGACAACCAACGTCCAGTGTTTGTAAGTTAATTTTAATAAAGTACTATAGGCCCGATTAGGCAGGTCTCAGAACATGTCAAATTACGAGGCAAGCTCCATGGGTCTTGCTGCTTCAGTTGAAGCCATGGCTTTTGCCATGCGCTTCTTTCGAACGCGAACAAAGCCAAAGACGGCTTTGATATGTAAATTGATTCTGATTCTAGTGGTTCGACTTCTAAGTCTGCGCTTCAGTCTTCTTGAAGTGCGAAGCTGCCAAAGTTGGGTTTGGAATTTGCTGATCAACAGTATACGAAATGCTTGAACTCTGCCAAGCGAATACGACTCTCTTGTTGCCAAGTCAGGCCTCTCTTGTTCGGGTTACCAAATAACGTGTATCAACCTCTACCGAATTAAGAACTTCTGCTTTTTCACGAACACAAAGTTGCAAACTGAAGGCGAGCCTAGCAGTGCTTTATTTTGATTTGGTGTTGAACTTTTTAGTCATTGTCTAACAGGTCCTCAGCGGGTGGAACCTGTTAGATCAATCAGTTTAAGGAACTCGTCACTATTCGGGCAACGAGTAGATACCAGGAAAAGATGGCGTGACTTGGTCGTAGATCTTGCCAAGCCTGTAGAGAGGGTAGTTGAACACAGACTTATCTGGGATCACCTCTCCAGCAGAGTCGATAGGACGCGCTTGAAGCATTTGAAGAAACTTGTTGTAGTCACGGTCTCCACGAAGGGCAAGCAGCCACACGTGATTGAGTAGGTTCACTTCATCGAGCATGTCACCAGCGGTAAAGTGCTGAGTCACATAATAGTAGTTCTCATAGATCTTCTCAGGCTCATCATAGGTCATGGTGACCTTGCCGTCACAGATCATCATACCTTTAGACAACGACAGTATGTAGCTGTTGTACTTGTCTTGGTCTTGATTGATGCCTGGCTTGAGCAATCTGTCGAGCCTTTCAGGAAGCGTCGACACGAAGTTCGGAGTGAACTGTGATGTGAGGCACTTTTCATGTTCAAAAATCTGAATCTCCATTTCAGCTTTCTGCACAACCAAGAAGGTAGCGGCACTTACTGCGGTCGAGATAGAAGTCGAGACTCCCTCAACATCTTCTTGAACAAGACTGAAAACAAGACTGCCGATTACGCCGCCGGCGAAACTGCCAACAGCAGCTCCAATACCAGTACCAAGTACGGGTACCACAGAGCCAATGATAGCTCCACCTAGGCCAAACACCGCGACCATTGCTGGTATGGCAGCCACACCGGTTTGTACAACATCATGTGAGTTGTTGAAGGTCGTAACACCGAAGTCGATACCAACGTTCAAGTTCATGTTCTTACCGGCAATATGTTGGTAAGGTCCTGTTTTGTGAATTCTCCATCTGCGATCGAAACTAAAAGCACTTAGGTAAAGCTTCTTACTCTCAGGAAGGTAAACAATCTGTTCTAGGCATCTTTGAGCTAGTGTTTTGTAAACCATTTGCTCAGCTTTGCCTGTAAAGCGATGGTTCTCTTCTGGTCTGTAGTAGTATTGCTCACTCGCAACCGCATCACTTACGATGTGTCCGCCAGAGCTCAGTAGCTCTGTGGCTCTCTCGGAGTGTGAGGCGCACAAGCGAACAGCATCCACGAGGCTTAACCCGGGAAGCCCGTCTTTCAACCATCTGTCGATGTCTTCAGCAGAAAAGCCTGGAATCTCACTATCGAGGTGCTCTTTGATGTAGTGGTTGCCAGCACGTACTGTAAAAGGATCACTCCTGTCGCCAACTTCTCTGGCTGTGCGAGGGTCGCGGTGATCCGCTTTGCTTGTTAGATAGTCGACAGTCAAAATACGACTCATGTGGCGTTTCACTTGATCCCAGTATGGGCTCATGCGAGTGAGCTCGCTGTCTGTTTGCTCTGGCTGATCAAGCTCCATCAAAGAGGTCCAGCCGTGCAGGTAGAAGTACTCTTGAATCAGTCTTGTGACTTCGTTTTCACCAACTTTGAAAGCTTCAACTCTGTCAGTCGCAGAAATAACCGTGTCTTGGGTTTCTCTGAAACATTCGGGAGCGCTTTCGAAGTCTGCTATCGGGCCATCATACTGACAGCCAGGTATGAATTCTTTGATTGGCTGATTCGTCATCGACGTGTAATCGAAGTTGTACTTGTCACTGTAAGGGCCAAGTTGAGAAGTGATCATCATTGTCTTCTCATAAGTCTCTTCATTTGCAATGTGCATCTCAACGACTTCATCAACATGCATATTTGTAAACGGCTTGAGTGAATCATGGTGAGCGGATTCTTCAAACTCTGTGTTGTCAGCAGGAGGATGTAGTGGCTCGTACAGGTCTTCTTGGCAGTCGATGCTGTCACAGTACTTTTCATCAATAGTATCTGTAGCACGCATCTCAGACATGTTGTCGTTTGCTACGAGTGTACATGGTCCAATGAAGGTTCTTCTGATCAGGCCCGAACGGTTTCTGTAAAGGTTCAGATCGATGAAAGGTGCTGCAGGGTTCGCTGTGTAGTTGTTCAGCTCGAAGGCATCGTAGTCAGAGCGGCCGATAGTGCCCGGCAGCCCTACATCTGTGATGAACGACTGCATAACAGACAAGTAGTCATAATAGGATACTGTCTGCTCATTAAAGCGCATTCCTCTTTGGCGGCAGGCCTCTTCGTCTTCGTTACATAAGACATCTTGGTCTGAAATCTCTTGCCCAAAAGGTGCGTTGAGACGCTCTTCGACTCTTTCTCTGTCATAGCCACCCTCTGGCCCATAAGGGTTTGCAGGTGGTGGAGCGCCTACTCTGAGAGGCACTGGTGGCAGGCCGTCTTCAAAACCTAAGTGCGCCCATCGACCAGAGTAATCGTTCTCCCAGTACTGAGCCATACGCTCGTGCATCTCTTGCAAGCGGTCGCGGAACTCTTGCATACGTGTGTTGAACTGCTGTCTTTCGGCGTTCATCAGCTCTTCGTATTGGCCACGAAGCGCTGAAGGTTCAATGCTGGCAATGGCGTCTTCAAGATCTTCGTACAGCCTGAACTGACCAGCTTGAGCTTCACCACGTGCGATCCGCTGCTCTTTTAAGATCTCGAGCTCTTCTTCCATTTTAGCTCTCAGGCCAGCCATTTCAGCTTCAAATAGAGCTTCTTTTTCAGCGAAGAAAGCCTCTCTTTGCTCAGGTGTGACATTGTTGCCTGGGTCGTTCAGAGCCAAATAGTCTTGGTAGAGTTCACGAATTTTGCCTTCAACCGTGTTGTCTCTAAGAAGTTTCTTTTCATCGACGGTCTCGAGTTGCACCATGATTTGCGAACGAATACTCATCATTCTCAAATCTCTCATTGAAAACTCAAGAGGTGTTGTGATTCTACCTGCCTGAACACGAATCAGTTTTTTTATCACGGTCGTGTACTGGCCCTTTTTGAACTCTCCACCCTCACGAACCTGATTGAGGTAATGCTCATTGGTCTCAGGGTCACGGTAGAGGTGAGTGCCGTTTTGAAAAGGGTCGATAAAGTACTTAACTAGAGCCACTTTAGCCAAATAGATACCGTCTCGAAGAGGTTCAAAAATACGACCCCTTTGAATAGTAGTTCTTTGAACAAGAGGGTCCATGGCCATAACCACAGCTTTCTTCACGTTCAATGTCATATACGGATCAATTTCGTATCGGAACCTGATCGTCTGATAGCGAAAGGCATCAATAAACAAAGTATTTGGTTTCACTTCTCTTGCTGCAAGCTCGTCGTAGAAACTCTCTTGGCCTCTGGTGTCGTCACCAAAGGTCCAGCCGAAATCCCAAGGGTTGATGGCAATTCGGATGTCTTGCTTGCTCTCTGAGGCATCATGCTGAATGCTCACTGTTGGAAATACGTACTTCTCAGTTTCGTAATAGAGGTGAGAGATCTCATCCATCCAACGAAGCAGCCCGTTCTCAGTGGCTTCAACAGGTACTTCAACACCATCGTAGCTACGCTTAATTGTGAAGAGTTCATCTGCTAGAGGTTTGCCAGTGATTGAATCTGTCGCGCGAGTCGTCGTGCGAAAGGTGATCTCTCTCATTGTGGCGGTTTCTCCACCATTCACCCGAACAAACCTAGGTGTGAGGGGAGAGAAGCGCACTGGCGGCAGCTCCATAGCCCAGCGTGAATTTTTCAACTCGGCGAAGTTGGTAGTCTGGTTCTCAAGAAAATCAGAGTAGTTAAAGCTCTCTTCAGTATAGGCACCTCTCGACTGTTGGGCATAACGTAAGCCCAAGATCTGATCGAATTCACCAACGTCGTGGAGACCTTCGTAATCACCAAGAGGGAACGGAGGATTGACTGGAGAGATTTTGACTGCAGCTTGAACGATTCCGCCACGAGCTTTTCTGTTGAGAATCACTGTGCCTTTGTAAGTGAGTTTTCCATCAGGCCCAATCTTCGCTTTGTTCTTGTCGATCATGGGCTTGAGCTCAGGAGTCAGAATCATATTGTAGCGACCACG
>JABSOQ010000175.1 GCA_013216195.1 Bdellovibrionales bacterium | reverse complement strand
AGGAGCATGAGGGCCGCATGCTGGTAATCTTCAACCTTCTGGCCTGGAAAAGTTTGAATTTTTTTATCTAATACCTCAAAATTTGATCTGCTATTTACATTTATTTTATTTATGATCTTTTCGAAATAGTCAGCACGGTGGCGAGACTCCATTGTGATAAGCGCTCGAGTGTACTGTTTATTCTTTTTGAGCCAATTCAGTTGCGTCACTACCATCGGCGCCACTGGCGTTTCAACCCATATACTGTAGCCAGGACTTAACCTAATCGAGGTATCAAAAAAAGTTCGAGTAAGTAACCTGACCGTATCATCAGGAAAAAAGTGTTTTTGAATTGTTGAGAATGCGACGATCTCATTATCTTTAAAACATACCGTCCAGTATAGGTACTTATCTATGTCTCGAATCAGCCTAGGGAACCAATCACTATTCCGATCTGAATTGTGTAACTTCTGGTATTCCAGGTAATCAACCAACTGTTGCCTACACTGGGTTAAGTCTCGGATATCAGTGTACATAGGAGAAGGAAATTCTCCATAGCTGACGATGACCTTCGAATGAGGGTCGTTTGTGCATCCATCGCAAGTTATCAAAAATCAAGATATCATTGTTTTCGTAAAACATAGGCTGCTTTATCTCCTCGGCGATTGACACCAAGTTTTCAAGATCAAAAGGCCTAGTCGACTTATGCAGCGTTGCCGGAGAAAAATACAGGCACTTTTGACCTGAGACAGGATGCTTGATTATTAAAGGCTTACTGACGAGGTTTTTCAGAACGACTTTTAGCTGAGTTTTTGACAATAAATCGTGATAATGAGCTGGAGCAAGGTAGGAGCATTGGATTAAGGAGTACTCCTCTTTTTGAAGGTCTGGCAATGATTGATAAATCGCTTTAGTATCTGAAAAATAGGTTGGTACTCTGTTTTCGAAGCTCCTCATCATGAGGATGGTGCCATCATAATCTCCAACAGAGTAGCTAAAGTCATTGTGCCAGGGTACTTCGTCTCTTTTAAATAAACCGTCTTCAGATACGTTTTGAATATATCTAGAGCCAGTGACATTGTGTCGTCCAATAGGTAACAGCTTACCGAGTGACTCTGCGACTTGAGTGAACGTCTTTTTATCAAGAGCCCCAAGGTTCCTTTTAACGAACCCATGGTCGAAAAACTCTTGCTTGATTTTTGATAACTCGTTGTTCCAATTCATCTCTGCCGGACTTTAATGCAGGGTTTAGGCTCCTGCCAGCTTAAAATGGTCATCGGTGGTGTGCGTAATCAACTAGACGTATACATTTTACAGCTTGCACTCTCGGCTAAATCAATCGAATGAGTTATTCGTCGCTGACGGACTTGGAGCGCTTAGTGGTCTATTTTTTTGACCTTAAATATCGGGCTTCGAAAGATTGAAAGCACGGTCAAAATTCAACCGCGCTTTTGTGTTTTGGAGTGTGTGTCAGATTAATAGAAAAGTCTCAGCAAAAAGGCATGAATTGGGTCTTCAGGATTGAACCTTTTGTAAGCCAGAGCGAGAACCTTATCTGTCATCGTGTTTAGGGCTTTAGCATAGGCTGCTGTTCTTGGGTCTCTCTCAAATGAGCCCTCCCAGCAAGAGCCACCGTTACTCATGATCGCTTTTCTGCCATCTTCAAATTGCTCACCGTAAACAAATACAACTGTCGCGTTCTCTGAGACGCAAGTGATGTCTCCGTCTTCACGAGGGTAGACGTATTCCGCATTTGGATTGATGTTGTTGATCATCTCCTTAATGCGCTCGAGATCGCGGTCTGTTTTCATCTTGGCAATCTTCACTGGCCCTATCTTCTCTGCTTGGTACCAGAAAGTTCCATCATCGTAGAGCACCAAAGATGTTTGCTCACCAAAGAGCATAAAGCTGTCGTGGTAGCCAAGAATCGGGGTTGCACCTTTGGGTTGTGCGATTGCACTTAGACCAGCCATCATCAACATCGCTAAGATCATTGCTTTCATTTGTAATCTCCTGTTTGGGGTTGTTTTTAAGTTCGGGCCAAAATATATTGCGATACGTCACGACGTATATTATTTTTGAATAAATAAGACTGAATTTTTATATTAGAAATAAATGTATATAAGTAATTGGAAGTATTAAGTAAATCAGACTATCGGGAGGCCTTCTCAGAGCTGTTCGGGCTCAGAAAGCAGTCTTTGGGGCAAAAATGGACCCTCTCATCGCTCGCTAAGCGGGTAGGTTTGCAGGCCTCTTACCTCACAAATGTAGTGAAAGGCCGGGCGCATTTCTCTGCTGATCAAATCTATGCGGTCTGCGAAAGCTTGGGTTTGTCTGACGTCGAAACTGAGTACTTGGTTCTTTTGATGGAGCTTGAAAAGAGCGCGCATGCGCCCCGAAAGGCCAAGCTTCAAAGCGAGATCGAAGAGCTAAGGCGAAAGCACTTAAGCTCAAGCCGCTACGTTCAAGAAGAGGCCGCGCCCTTGTCTGCGGATGATTTGCAAGCTTATTATCTCGACCCGAACCTTGAGCTGTTGCATTTCTACTTGGGCTTAAAGTCGAAAGATCAGTCGCCCGAAACAGTGGCTAATGCTCTGGGTATTTCTTCAGAACAAGTTCTCGAAGGCATACAGTTCTTAAGTAGCAGAGGGCTGATTAAAAAACACAATAGCAGATGGGTAAGAGGGGTCATCAAGCAGCACCTTAGTGAAGACTCAAGCCTTTGTAAGCCCAATCAGCAACTGCTGCGGTTCAAAGCTCTCAACCAACTTCAAAATACTGCCAAAGAAAGAAAGTACTCCTTTATGGCTACGGTCAGTATGGATGAAGACTCACGCCTCAAGATTCAATCGGCCTATTTGCAGTTCCTAAAACAGGCTAGAAAAATTGTAGAAGATGCCGAGCCAGATGAGGTCTATCAGATTCAGTTTGATCTGTTTCCTTGGTTTTAGTTCAAAGACTCTCGAAAGCTCTCGCAGTAGCGCCAGCCGCCATCTAGCCATTCTGGTCTGTTGATCACCTGTTCTTCTCTTGCGTACTCCATGAAGTCGCAGAACTCAGCGAGGTAGCGGTGAAACTCTTCATCGGGCAGCTCGGGGTTCATCGAGTAGTCGGCATTTAGCACACCCAGAGTCTGATCAGAGAAGTAGTGCGACCAGTACATAAAGTTCTCGAGGTCTGTGGTATTTTCAGCCATGTACATAGGCGACAAATACTGATCCATGCACTGAATCTTCTCAAGCCCCTGCTCCTCCTGGCAGTCGCTAACCAGTTCTCTCACCCTCGAGTTCAAGGCATGAAAGGCGTGAAAGTGACTTTGAGCTGTGAAGGGCTCGCCTTCAGCAGGTGCTGTGTTGTCGTTAAAGAAGTGAATGTAGTCGCCAAACACAAAAATAGCTTCGTTCTTTAGAGCGAGTAGGGTTTGTGAGTACAAAAAAGGCTCTGGCATCGAGGCCACGTGCTCGTGCAACTCTTCCGCAAACAAGTAAACAAGAAATTGCCGAATTTGATCAGCGTTTGGGTGACCAAGCTCTGAAGCCAGAACGTAGAGCTGCTCGTGAAACACCAGCATCGCTTGATCAACAGGTGAGAGCTTTGAAAAGTAGCGTTCGTAGAATACAACTTTTACTTTGATCGCAGCTTGAGGGTGATGAGTGTCGTCGACTTGGGCCCTGCGGCTATAGCGAGTGACAACTGGGATCAGACGGCAGTTTTCAGGTATTTCATAATCAGGTGACACTTCTTCGACTTTTTCAATCAGCTTCGTGGTCTCATCGGCACTGATCCAAGTTGCAAAGTCGGTCCATTTAGCAGAGGCTCTTACCTTCGAGGTGAACACTGGCAAAGCCACTTCTGAAACCTGCATGGCCTTTTCGTAGGCCTGCTCCCAAGTGGCGTCTTCAGCGACCTCAATAGGGTTCAGATGGTCAGCTTGCTCAAGCTCCCATGTCTCTAACAGGTTGAGCTGAGTGCCATCTAGTACCGAGCTTGGTATCAGTTTATCAGCCTCAAGGTAGGTGTCGACTATGCTGAGAGTCTCTTCGCTATCTGCGCATAGAATGCCCGTGCCGTTACCGCGGGTGCTCCAGTCGCCTTCATTTTCAAGCCCGCCTGGTTTCGGAGAATCAACTGGTGCCGGGTCTTGACCAGGCTGATCAGTTGGCTGAAAGCCCTAGTCGCCAAAGTAAGGGCAGGCTGTCAGCACAAGCATACAGCTCAACGCAGAAATCAATTTCAGCAACTGGATAGGCACTTGAAGTTCTCCTCAAAATATTGAGGCTTTAGGTAGCAAGCTTGAGGCCGTGCCGTGAGTTGCCCTCAGTATTTGGTAAGCTTATAGGGGCTAAAAAATCTTCGTGGTGGTGACACTTTTTGATCGACACTGAATACTTTATCGAACCCACCAAAACTAGATTTCATTGGGAAGAATAGTCCCAGATCGCAGGCCCGCATGGTCCTGATCCTTCTTGGTGTGCTGCTTAAAGCGTTGCCTGTCTTCACCCAATGCCAGACCATTAATGAGGCTTTGAATGACCTCAATGTTGGGAGGGGTGTTATGGATTGGATAGCTATTGTTGAGTGGTCGGCGCGTGCAGTATTTTTATTGATGTTTGGTCTCTCGGTTTGGAGCATCACTATCATCGTCGAGCGTAGACGTTTCTTTAAGACCTGGAGTGAGCTGCCAAGTAATGCAGAGCTCGAGAGCAGTGCCATTGCCAGCGATTCAGCCGCCAGCTCTGATGCTGACCCCAGATTAGCCTTGCTAAAAAAGGTCAAAGGCTTAGCTCCCGATAAGATTGATCATATGTTCACGGCTTTTTGCAATGACTCTCGCAAATCGTGGTCAAAGGGCTTTCAAGTTTTAGGGACCCTTGGCTCAACGACCCCTTTCATCGGTCTGTTCGGAACCATTCTTGGCATTATTGTCTCTTTTCGTGAGCTAAGCGAAGGGGCTGGGCAGATGGATGCGGTGATGATCTCACTAGCAGAGGCTTTGCTTCTGACCGCGGCAGGTCTTGCTGTGGCGATACCTGCTGTTATTGCTTACAACGTGTTCAATTCGAAAGTGGAGTCGATGCTCGACGACCTTGAGACGATGAAAGAGCTCTACAAGGCAAGGCTCTAAACTATGGGCATGCAGTCTTCATCTGGCCGCCGCCGAGGCAAAGGCATCAATGACATTAACATCACGCCATTTGTTGATGTCGTATTGGTGTTGCTTGTGATCTTTATGGTAACAGCTCCGATGGTGATGAATCGAGCCATAAAGGTCAATTTGCCAAACGCCAAGTCGGCAACTAGCCCGGCAGAGAGCAAAACGCTTGGCATTACTATCAGTGCCAAGGGTGAGTATTTGGTCAATGGCAAGTTGGTTCCTGAGGAGCAGCTTCTTGAGCTCGCCGAAGAGGCTCTTAAAGTGAACCCTCAAGTGCAAGCTCTGTTAGCGGCTGATGTCAGCGTGGCACATGGCCGAGTGATTAAAGCGATCGATCTGGTCAGGCAGGCTGGCATTGAGAAGTTTGCATTTCAAATAGCCGAGGAACAATGAGCCAAGACAAGGGGAGAGGTATCAGCCCCTGGGCCGTATCATTGCTAATTCACCTTATGCCAGCATTGGCATTTGTGGGTGTGTTCTATCTTGGCAGTGAAAACTCAGGTCTTTCAAAACCAAAAGACGTGGTTTCATTTGAAATGATCAAAGCACCACCGAAGCCTACAAAGGTTGCAGAAATTCAGACCTCAGCAAAGAAAACACCACCTCCACCAAAGCCTCAGCAAAAACCATTGAAGCGTGTTTTTGGAGCCAAGAGAAACAGTGTCACTAGCGATGACAAGAGCGCCCCAACGGTGAAGCAGGGCAATACGTTGTTAAAAGAAGATGAGGGCAAGGTCTTAGAAGAAGACGACCCGACTGATCTGCCTGTGCCAGAGAAAGAGTACCTGATTACTCAAATGCCCTCAGTTTTGAAGAAGACAAAGATTAGGTACCCATCTCGGGCTCGAGAAATGGGTATGGAGGGCTCTGTCATATTCAATTTGCTTATTGATGAGAAGGGCCGCGTGAGGCAGGCTGAACTTGTTGAGGGGCTAATTGAAGAGATGAACAAAGAAGCCAGAAGAGCTGTGATGGGCTACATCTTCTCGCCAGCCTTTGTCGAGGGCAAAGCTGTTGCAGCAAAGATTCGATTTTCAGTGAGGTTCATTCTTGAAGAGTCTTAGATCAAACTTGCCAGCTTGTATTGCTTCGTTGCTCTTAGTTGCGTCGTTTCCTGGTTTGGCTGAACAAGCTGGCACTGAGGCCGCAGCCAAACCTGAAGTTTCGACCTTCTCTTTAAATGGGCGAGTTCTCGAGCGCGGTACTCGCAGGCCTCTCGAAGGGGTCAATGTTTTCATTTTGCCTGAAGGCATAAAGGCCACTACAGATGCGAGCGGTAACTTCAAGTATCAAGGCCTAAAATCGCTAGCCGGCGAGTGGATCGTCAACCGGGCTGGTTACAAGCGAATCAAGAGAAAGTTCCAGTTTAAAGATAGCCCTGATAAGCTGGTTCTCTATTTAGAGCGTAACAGTTATTTCGAATTTGAAACTACGGTAACTGCAAAGTCGAAAAAGCAAGACTCTGCTAAGACGACTTTGCAACAAGAAGAATTCTTAAAGGCACCCGGCTCTGGTGGTGACCCGATTCGAGCTCTTGAAAACCTACCAGGTGTTCTTCAAAGCTTTGACGCTAACGTTGCCATTCAAGGTAGCCCGCCCGAAGACACTCGGTATTTGATCGAGGGGCATGAGATACCCTTTATCTTTCACTTTTTTGGGCTGAACACGGTGGCAGTGCCTGAAACCGTAGAGAGTATTGATTTTCTGGCAGCGGGTTACGCGGCTGATTACGGCCGGGCCTCAAGCGGGATCATCAACCTTGAGCTACGAGACCCAAGAACAGATGGGCAACACGCGATGAGCTACGTCGACTTCACAGCGCTCGGTGGCATCTATGAGGGCCCTCTCGCTGAAGATAAGTCGCAGAGTCTGTTCGTAGGTGGCCGTTACAGCTACATCGGTGAGCTGATAAGAGCGGGTTCTGAAGCTTTTGCGGACGAAGATGACCCTCCGCCGACTTTCAAT